>CAZKIT010000004.1:0-31890 GCA_964552905.1 uncultured Spirochaetaceae bacterium | reverse complement strand
CAAGTTCTATCTGCTTCGTGTTGTGCTTCTTCATCTCACGTGCAATATTAGCGGCTACTGTGTCGTTGATGTCCTTCATCTTACCGGCCTCCTGAATTCATTATATTATCAGGATGTCTGTAATGAAAAGACTTTTATCTGTTGTTTCGGTGTGATTTGTCTTTCAAAAAGAGACTTATGAGGTTTCACTCATCAGTGCCTTTCTGAGAGGAGCGTTGGCTCCGCTTATGAGACCGTGGTCGGATGCGAGTATTCTCTCGGCTTCCGTCTTTGCCCGGGATACAAGGAGTGTGTCCTCCGTGAGGGAGGCGAATCTGAGCTTGAGAAAACCCGACTGCCTGTTTCCGGCAATCTCGCCGGGACCTCTTATCTGGAGGTCCTTTTCGGCAATCACGAAGCCGTCGTTTGTCTCCTTCATGACGCTCAGTCTCTCTCTTGCATCTGCACTTAGACCGTCCTCGAAGACGAGGAAGCAGTAGGACTGGAGAGAGCTTCGGCCGACACGTCCCCTCAGCTGATGGAGGGCTGCCAGTCCGAATCTGTCAGCATGTTCTATCACCATGCATGTCGCATTCGGGATGTCGATTCCGACTTCGACGACGCTCGTCGCCACGAGGTACGAGATTTTACCCTCCTGAAATGACTCCAGAATCTTCATCTTCTCCTCTTCCGGGAGTCTGGAGTGGATGAATGCAGAGGGAACGAAGGGATATTTCTTCTGCAGGAACTCGTACATCGTCATCACGTCCCTGAGATCGCTGTCCCCTTCGTCGTCGATTCTGGGGTAGACGAAGTAGGCCTGGTGTCCGCGTTCGAACTCCACTGCTATGGACGAGTACATCTTGTCCCTGCTCTTGGGACCTACTGTGTATGTGATAATCCTCTTCCTTCCCTGCGGCATCGTCTTTATCGTGGAGACATCCATGTCCGCAAAGAGGGTGAGTGCGAGTGTGCGGGGAATGGGAGTCGCCGTCATGCTGAGAGTGTGCACGTTCTCGCCCTTGGTCTTCAGCGCATCTCTCTGCCCGACACCGAAGCGGTGCTGTTCGTCGATTATGACATACTCGAGATTCCTGAATTCCACATCGGAGGAGAAGAGGGCATGTGTTCCGATTGCAAGGTCGACATCTCCCTTCTTCAGGGCTTCAAGGGCTAGCTTCCTGCTCTTTCCCTTCACGTCTCCCGTTATGAACGATATCCTGACGCCGAGGGGTCCGAGGAGTTTGAACGCATTCTCTGCATGCTGACGCGCAAGGAGTTCCGTCGGCGCCATGAATGCCACCTGTCCTTTCTTTGATATCACATAGAGGGAGCTCAGCCAGGCAACGAGAGTCTTTCCGCTTCCGACATCGCCCTGGAGAAGGCGGTTCATCGGAATTTTCTTTGCAAGGTCGCTTCTTATTTCCTCCAGGACATTCAACTGGTCTTCTGTGAGGGAAAACGGCAGCGATGAGATGAGCTTCTTCTCAAGTGTGCTCTCCATTATCCTCTTCATGTTCTTTACCGGGCGTTCCCTCAGAACCTTGATTTCCATCAGCAGGAGCTCTGTGAAGGCGAGTGTTTCTCTTGCCTTGCCGAGAGTCTTCTCGTCTGTGGGGAAGTGGATTTCATTGAGAGCTTTTTCTCTTGAAAAGAGATTGTACTTCGCCCTTATGTCCTCGGGAAGTATCTCTTCGATGGGGGAGAGTATGGAGAGGGCTGCGGGTATAGGGATACGGAAGTCGTTCTGCTTGAGCGTTCCCGTGAGAGGATAGAGGGGAAGAATACGTCCGATTCCGCTTTCCGCCTTTGTCTTCTTCACGTCGAAAGAGGCACTCTGGTATGTGCCGTAGAGCCTCTTCACCTGTGCGTTGAGGTACCATTCGCTCCCGATTGAGAGCGTTTTTTCGAGAAAAGGACGGTTGAAGCACAGAAGCTCCACTTTTGTTCCGTCGTCATCGGAGGCTGTAACCTTCACGGTCCTTCCGCCCTTCGAGGAGAATGCCGAGTGAGAGAGAACCGTTATATGACAGTTCACTGTCGGGTCCTCATCGGTGATTGACCTGATTAGTCTTTCCTCACGTCTGTCGTCATAGGAACGCGGAGCATAGAGTACCAGGTCTTCCAGGGTATTGATTCCTATCTTCCGGTACTCTTCGGCTTTCTTCTTTCCTATTCGTGGCAGTATCGTGATTGAGTCGTTCATGGCTTAGAAGGGTATTTTTGCAACTAATCCCAGGAGTGCGCCGAGGAGGTACTGCGTCATGAAGTAGAAGACTACGACGAGCAGAAGTGATATCCAGCATGCTGCTCTCTCGCTGAGAGCCCTTCTTCTGGAGAACGACTGGACGAAGTTGATGACGCTGTCTGCAGAGGAGCCTATCTGCCAGTATGCCGCGCGTCTTGCAGGATCACGTGAATATGTCCCGATGAGTCTGAAGACGAGGGCGAAGAAGAGAATCCAGAAGAAGATGCTGATACCGTAGTTCCAGAGTGCGACGATGAAGAGGTAGAGTACCGAGGAAAGCGTCAGCGTACCGTACGTTCCGTAGATTTCGAATACACCTTCGAATATGTAGAGCACACCTACAGCGATGAGAGGAGAGAAATCCAGTCTTCCGATTGTCGCCCCTCTGCGTTTGAAAAGGCCGAGGTACGGGTCGACAAGACGTCCCATCCAGTAGACGAAATTCGTCCGCTGCGGGTACCGGACAAACCAGGAGAAGATGATTCTCACCCAGATGAGAATCGTATATGCCTTGAGAACACTCGAAAGATAGAGAGAGATCCTCATCAGAATATCGTTATAGAGCATTTATGCCTCCTGGAATAAAGTTAATTAACCCACGTCTTGGTGACAACATCCAAAGAGGTGACAGATGTGTAGAGATTGTGTGAATATTCTACACTTTCCGTGCTCCTCAGCTGGAGTTCCTCTCCGTCTATGCCGTCAATCGAGAGATAGACGGGAGTCTTTCCCTCGTTTTCGAGAAGGACGCGCCTGAGCGGTTCGAGCCCTTCCTTTGTGATGGGAGCGGAAGATGAGAGCCTGATGTGCACTTTCTGGACTGCTATCGGTTCGAGGTCCCTCGGGGAGCAGATGTCGTTGATTATGAATGATATCTTTCCGTCCTTATGGTCGAACTTGCCCTTGAAGCCGTAGATGCCGTCCGTCTCCGCCTTTCCTCCGAGTGTCTCGTATGACTTGGGGAATATCACCGCTTCCGTGTCGCCGTCGCGTGTCTGGATTGTCAGGAAGGCAAGTTTGCTGTTGTTGCCCTTCTTCGAAAGGACGGTTCTCATTGCGATTACCTGTCCTATGATCTGGGTTTCGCTGTTCCACGGTACGGTATCGAGATCGGAGAGATTGACTGTCATGCATTCTTCAATCTCCTTTTCATAGGTGTCGAGAGGATGACCGGAGATGTAGAAGCCGAGAAGGTCCTTCTCCATCTTGAGCTTTTCCATATAAGGGAACGGGGGAACCTCCTTCATCTCGAATGTGTTCATCGTCGCTTCCTCTTCGCCGAAGAGGGAGAGCTGTCCGAATGCCGACTGGTTCTTCTGCGCCTTGTCGAATCTGAGAGCATCGTCCAGGTTTGCCAGGAGCACTGCCCTGTCGACTCCGAGTTCGTCAAAGCATCCGGTCTTTATGAGACACTCGAGGAGTCTCGAGTTCAGGGAGTTCTCTCCCTGTCTCGACAGGAAGTCCATGAACGATTTGTAAGGGCCGTTCTTCCTTCTTTCGCTTATGATCGAGTCGACGACGTTGGCACCGACGTTCTTGATGGCGGCAAGACCGTAGAGAATCTCTCCGTTGTCGACGGAGAACTGCGTCTCTGAGCGGTTGATTGACGGAGGAACGACCTTTATTCCGTATTTCGGGGCAAGGTTCAGGTATTCCTTGAACTTGTCAGGACTGTTCATTTCGTTCGTCAGGTTGGCTGCGAGGAACTCCGTGTTGTAGTTTGCCTTGAGGTAGGCCGTCTGGTAGGCGACGATGGAGTAGGCGACTGCGTGGGACTTGTTGAAGCCGTATCCTGCGAAAGGCTTGAGGTATTCGAATATCTCGATGGCATGTTCCCTTGTGTGGCCCTTTTCCATTGCCTTGCGGATGAACTTGTCGAGCTCCTTTTCGAGGGCCTCGACCTTCTTCTTACCCATGATACGTCTCAGAATGTCTGCTTCTCCGAGAGTATAGCCGGCGATGATCTGAGCAGTCTGCATGACCTGCTCCTGGTAGACAATGACTCCGTATGTGGTCTTGAGAATAGGTTCAAGTGCAGGGTCGGCATATGTAATCGGCGTTATTCCGAGCTTTGAGTTGATGTACTTGTCGATGAACTGCATCGGGCCCGGACGGTAGAGTGCGTTGAGGGCGACGAGGTCTTCGATTGAATCCGGTTTCGCTCTCTTGAGAATCTCCTGCATTCCGCTTGATTCGAACTGGAAGACATACGACGAGTCTCCTCGTCTCAGCATGTCGAAGGTGTTCTTGTCTTCGGTGGATATCTTGTTGAGATCGAAGCCGGGCTCGCGTTTGTGTATGAGGTCGACTGCATGCTTGAGCAGAGTGAGCGTCTTGAGCCCCAGGAAGTCCATCTTCACCAGGCCGCATTCCTCTATCTGGAGCATCGTGTACTGGCTTGCGAGTCCTCCGGTCTTCTGGTCCGGAACGCAGAGCGGAACATATCTGTCCAGGGGCTCGCGTCCGATGACGACACCTGCGGCATGAAGGGATGTATGCCTGTTGAGGCCGTCGAGCCTTATCGCCGTGTCGAAGAGTTCTTCGTAGATGCCGCCTCTGTCCCTGATCTCCTGCAGCTTGGGTTCAGCCTTCAGCGCATCTGTCACATGCATGTGCTTTATGCCGGGTATTTCATCGGGAACGAGGCCTGTGATTCTGTTTGATTCTTCAAACGGAATATCGAGTACTCTCGCGACGTCCTTCAGAACAGCCTTCGGTTTGAGTGTTCCGAATGTGACTATCTGGCCGACAGAATCGTGGCCGTAGTGTTCGGTGACATAATCGATGACTTCACCTCGTCTTTCGAAGCAGAAGTCGACATCGAAATCCGGCAGCGATACTCTTTCGGGATTGAGGAACCTTTCGAAGAGCAGGTTGTACTTCATAGGGTCGACGTCGGTGATTGTCGTGGTGTATGCGACGAGACTTCCCGCTCCGCTTCCTCTTCCCGGTCCTACCGGGATGTCGTGGGTCTTTGCCCAGTGAATGTAGTCACGGACAATCAGGAAGTATGCAGGGAAGTCCATCTTTATGATGATGTCCAGTTCGTGCTGAAGTCTTTCCTTGAGCTTCTGAAGCTCTTCGCCTTCAGCATCCGGATATCTCATCTTGAGTCCTTCGTACGAGAGAGCAGTGAGATACTCGGCATCATTCTTGTACTCGGGCGGTATCTGGCACTTGGGCAGGATGGGACCCGGGAACTTTATCTCGAGATGACACCTTTCAGCGACCTTTGCCGTGTTCTCCACTGCTTCGGGACACCATGAGAAGAGAGCTTCCATCTCCTCGGGGGTGCGGAAATAGAACTCTCCCTCCTTGTAGCGCATTCTGTCCTTGTCGGTCTTCTTCGACTGTGTTCCGATGCAGATCAGGGTATCGTGTGCGTTCGAGTCGGATTTGTCGATGTAGTGGATATCATTCGTACAGACGAGAGGAACATCCATTTCGTGCGCGAGCTGGGGCAGGACCTTCAGGACTATCCTGTCCTCATCAAGACCGTGGTCCTGGAGTTCGAGGTAGTATCTGTCTCCGAATACGGATTTGAACCAGTTTATCCTCTTCTTCGCCTCTTCGATGTTGTTCTGCACGATGAGACGGGGAATCTCTCCGGCAAGACATGCCGAAAGGCAGATGAGGTCCTCGCTGTGGGCCTTGAGTGATTCGTCGTCGATCCTGGGTTTGTAGTAGTACCCCTCTTTCCAGGCAATGGAGTTGAGCTCCATGAGGTTGTGGTAACCCTTGTCGGACATTGCGATGAGAATGAGATGGAAGTACTTTGAGGTACTGTCCTTGACATGCCGGTCATGGGTGTAATAGAACTCGCAGCCGACAAGAGGATTGATGCCGTTGGCCCTGCATTCCTTGTAGAACGTAACGGCTCCGTACATGTTGCCGTGGTCCGTTATGGCGAGAGCCTTCATTCCTGTTTCCTTGCATTTTGCGATGTATCTGGGAATGGAGGCCGCTCCGTCGAGGAGCGAGAAATCTGTATGGTTGTGCAGGTGTACGAAATTGCTCAATTAGTAAGTTCTCCTTCGAACGGGGCCGGAGCCAGCACCTTCGTGTTGATTGTATTCGTCATGTCTTCGAGAATGTAGTTCAGTCTCGCCTTCTGCAGTCTGGTTATACCCGGCGTGACGGAATTCACGAACGTGTAGGTGATCTGCAGGAACTGGTTGAAGTCCTGACCGCTGAGAGGGAAGTGCAGCTGCATTAGGATGTTGTCGAGGTCCTTCGAGTAGACGATGCCCTGCATCGGAAAGGTTATCGCGATGTGGGGATTGATAAGCGTTTCCTGTCCTTCCGAGGCCGTGAATGCGACGGCGACCGTGTTTTCAAGGTCATCAACGTAGCTTCCCACCTCCTTGAAATAGGAGTAGTCCGAAGACGCGAGAAGTACCCTGACACGGGTTATGACAGCTCTCGGAGGCAGAGATATCTGTCCGTTTTTGAGGACATTCACGAGCTGGGAAATCGGAGTCCACTTCGATTTGACGATCTTTCGTCTGAGTGTCCTGACTTCGGCGTTTGCTCCGAGCGTGATGAGTGTTCCCGGCAGTGTCGTCATCGGTGAAGTCGTGGCAATGGCTCCGCCTATGGTGGCTCTTCCCGTGAGGAGCGGGCTCCCGATGGCCTCTATGTTTTCAGTCAGAATCTGAGGAATGAATACCCTGTGGTCCTTGAGTACGGAGTTGAGGGATACCATTGATCCGATTTCTATCATTCTGTCGTTGCGTGAGATCTTCTTGAGTTCCTCGATTGAATCGAGGTAGACGACTTCGGGGTTCGTCTCGCGTGACGGGTAGCTCTTGTCCCGGCTCATCAGGGCCGTTCCTCCGGCCCAGATCTTCGCATTCGGATAGCGCATCGCCGTCTGGCTGTATTCTGACAGGTTTGCCGGTACGTGAATCGAGGGGGAGTTAAGACCTTCGTACATTTCTCTTTCTCCTTATTTCCATGGCCTTCATTACTATGTTCACCTCGTCGTCGCTTTCCATGCACGAGCATCTGACTGCGCTGAGGAGCCTCTTTATCTCGCTCGGGCTTGTTTCTCCTGAACTGAGGATGCTTTCGATGATGATCGAGCGTGAGGCATAGCAGTCCTGGCATGGTTCGACTCCCACGAGTTCGTAGGCTTTGGCTATGTCCTTCATGTTCTTTGTCTTCTGGAAGAAGTCGAATGTCGTTATGTTCTTTCCCCTGAGTTCGAAGGCCGGTACCATGCATGCCAGTTCCGCTCTCCCGTCAATCAGGACGGCGCACAGCCCGCAGAGCTTCCCCCTGCAGTGGGACGAGAGTGTCTGTATGTCCAGGTTTTCCTGAAGTATGAGGGAAAGAGGTTTGTTGGAGTTGAGGGAGAGTGTGAGTGTCTTCC
Organism: uncultured Spirochaetaceae bacterium; assembly: GCA_964552905.1. Classification (GTDB taxonomy): domain Bacteria; phylum Spirochaetota; class Spirochaetia; order Sphaerochaetales; family Sphaerochaetaceae; genus Ornithospirochaeta. The sequence continues at coordinate 24,289 of CAZKIT010000004.1, read as the reverse complement.
CGTCCACAGTGCAGTCTATCTTCACTTGTCCTTACCTCCCGAAAGATATTTCTCAAGTCTTACGGCATCGAGCGGCATGCTTATCGAGCTCTTCTCGCCGAGAGCCTGCCACAGTGCCGAAATGTAGGCTGACGTGACGAGGAATCTCGTCGTGTTCTCGAGTGACGAATATACTGTTGTATCCTTCTTTTCGCTCGACAGTTTCATTCCGATCGAGAAATTGTCCGATATGGTGGCTCCGAGAGTCGACAGAGTCTCGGTTGCTATGGTCTTTATCCTCTGCTGCGCGCCCTTCGAGTAGGGAAGTGCGAGAGCCATGTCCAGCCAGAGCTTCTTCGCCACAGGTGTGAGGGAAACCTTCGGAACGGTTATCTCGCAGACTGCTGCTCCGTAGCCGGAGTATTCGAATTCGCACGGAAGCGCAAGATTCTGTGAATTGAACTTGAGATCCACCGGCACGCCGTTCATGATCGACGAGAGTTTCGAGGCAGCCTTCATCAGCTGCGTGAGGAATATCGTCTGGTATGATGAGAGTATGTCGGGACCGCTGTCCGGAGCCTTCGGGTAGTTCTCGAGGAAGAGAACGCTGTCGGCGGTGCCGTTCTTCACGAAGAACTGCGAGATCAGGTCCTTGAGGGTCTTGTCCTGCGATATCGAAGAGGGAATGTTTCCCGATACGGTGATGTTCTTCTTCTGCGTGTATGAAATCTGGGCCTGGAACTGGTTCTCCTTGGCATATGACGTGGAGAATCCGGATATGCTCAGTCCCGAGGACAGTCCTATTCCGCAGAGATAACCCTGGAGGCCGAAATTTCCCGAATGCAGTGACGCCGCCGACCACTTTCTTTCGTAGTCGGAGGCTGCGGCGACGCTTTTCATTCTCTCGTTGAGATCCGTCAGATCATGTTTCGGAGCCCAGTCCGTGAACTTTGTCGCATCCCGGTTCGTGAGGAGCGCGAATCTCAGAGGTGTGGTGAGGGTTCTCGCTGCCAGACGCGAGATATGAAGCGACGAGGCCGAAACCGCCGCCGAATATACTGCGGAGCCTGCAAAGAGAGTAGGTCTCTTCGGTGTCTGCACAGTCCTTATGAGAACCTTGAATGAATCAAGACTGTACTTCGGAATGAGTGCGGCCATGAGCTGGCGCTGCACCTCCTTTCCGTTTATCGAGAATGCCCCCTGGTTGACGGTAACCGTTATCTCCTCGTGCCTGGGCCTGCTGTCTCCGTCCAGCCATGTGGTCATCGAGAATTCAAAACCCGAACGTCTGGACCAGCTTTCCGGTCTCATCTCGCACGGAAGCTTGAATTTCTCCACGGCAATCGCCGTATAGGCGGCGAAGAGTGCCGGGGTGATCAGAAACTCGTCATAGCGCGAAAGATACTTCTCCGTGTGGATTACGATACTGTCGGGACTTCGTCCTGTTGCACATGATATGGTCTCTTTCACCAGATTCGCCCACTGGGTCGGACACTGTGTGTGTACAGAGCCGTTGTTCTCATTCCACGAGAGTACGTCATAACGTACATAGCTCTTTATATCTGAAGGAATTATATTTAAAGTAGATTCGACTTTCCTCAGGTTCTGCTTCTCTTTTTCCGTTTCGTCCTCGTTATCTAGTCCCCAGCTGAAGAAGAGCGGGTCCGGAGCAAGATTCTGATCGTCCGTTTCCGGTCTCCCGTCGCCGTCGGAATACGGGGAGGTGAGTACCTTTATCTTCTCGAGTGCCAGCTCAGTGCTCTCGTAATCGGGTCCGAAGAGCACCAGAAGGGGCTGTCCTTCATATGCAATGTATCCGTCGGCAAGAAGAGGAATCTTCGTTCCCATGATGTACATTGCGTTTTCGCCGATGATGTCTTCGGCCTTCAGGACGAGGAATCTGTTGTCGAGAGCGGGCAGTTCGAAGCCGTCGAGCCTTACATCCGCACACTGACTTCTGAGCACCATTCCGCATCTCATGTTATATCTGGAGAAATTCTTGCGATCTGCCATGGAAATAAGATAACACTTCTTACAAATCAAGTGCAATAAAAGTTGGGATGACTCGTCTCTGCGGCTGGAGGAATGTACATGACGATTCAAGATGCCTATGCTTCTTCATCGGCAGGAAAGTACCGGAAAATGACATGAATAACCGTTACAGGGGATTCGGGCGGGAAAGCGGCAGGCGTTGTCACTCTTTCTCAGGTTTCACCCGTGAGGAAATCCCCGTCTTCATATCCGGGAACCTTGATCCCCATGATTCTCAGGAAGGCCGGGGCTTCCTTCAGCATGCTTTCCTCTTCGATGACCTTATGCGGTATTCCCGGTCCCGCGGCGATGAAGACAGGCTTCGGTGCCTTTTCCGGCATATGGCCGTGAGTAGATACTCCGTGATGGTCATCAATCCTGGTATCTGTCTCGATTCTGCAGAAGATTTCATTTGAGAACTGGGTGTGATCATCGCTTTCAACCATGAACCTGAAGGGGCCGGATGTTCCGTATCTGGATTCAAGTTCATCTGCTGTGAAGACTCTCTCTATTCCCGATGAAGGATCAGAGATCTTTGCCGAGAGGTAGGCATATGCTGACTTCTCGTCGATTCCGCTGAGGTATATCTGGGCGCTGTGACCGCATTCGTTCGCCCTGATTTTCCCGTCCATGCCGTCCCTGCGGAAGATTTCGTTGAGGGCTATCTCCCTGTCAGCCTTCATGTGCCCGTGGTCGCTGAGGACTACGAAGACCGTCCGGTCGGCAAGGCCCGCTTCTTCGACTGAACTGATGATGTCTCCGACCATCCTGTCTGCAAGACGTACCATATTCCGGGTTTCACTGCTCGTGCTTCCCGTGCGGTGTTTGTAAGTGTCGACGCAGGCAGGATGAGTGAAGAGGACATCAGGAGCGAATGTGCGGATTATGTCGCAGACGCACGCTGTCGAGAAGAGATCCTCCTCGGGCTGTTTTTTTCCTTCCAGCATTCCGATGTGTTTCCTTATGATGTCATGCAGGACAGGGGACGAGAGCTCGAGATAACGGCCGAGACAGTCATTCCTTATTTCGTTTTCATCTGTGATTTCGGGAATCAGATAATCGATTTTTCCGAATCCTCCCGCAGTGACCGGCCATCTGCAGCAGGCTACAGAGAGGCCGTTATTCCTGAAATGGTCTATCACCGAAGGACACTTCAGGTCGCCGAGGGAGTTGAACCAGGGGTTCCCCGGCTTTGAAAAGTCATGATTTGCTATTATGCCGTGTACTCCCGGGGTCTTCCCCGTCATGATAGTCGCGTGGCACGGGTGGGTCAGGGAAGGATAGATTCCGTTTACGGCCCTTACATATGTTCCCCTTTCAATCAGACGGCTGAGATTCGGCGTGGCTGCGGCCCCGGCGATGTCTTCTCCGGTCAGGGCATCAATGCTGATCACTATCAGTTTTCGCATATCCCAGAGTCTCCCTTTCCATGAATTCCACAGGAAGTTCCTTGTGTCTTTCCGTCTCCTTTCCGTCGATGAGCGCCACTACGGATTCCACACACGCGGCGGCGATTTTCCTGAAGTCGCAGTGCATTGTCGTGAGCTTCGGCGTGAGATATCTTGATATGGCGATATCATCGAAACCGATGATTGATACATCTTCGGGAATTCTGAAGCCGAGGTCCTTGAGGGCATTCATCGCCCCGATTGCCATGAGGTCGTTCGCTGCAAATATTCCGGTAGGTTTCCTTCCTTCCCCGCTGTAGAGCTCCTTCACCTTCGAATACGCAAGATTCTCATCGAAATTGCAGTCAATCTGTGTAAGGCTGTCGATATGCTGATTGAACTTCACCTTTGCCGAGGCCACCCCCTCGTTGCGGTTCATTGCAGGAAGTCTGTGCCTGCCGCATCCGAGGTAGAGGATATTCCGGTGACCGTACTGCATGAGCTTCGCGATGGCGAATATCGCCGATGCCTGGTCATCCATGTTGACAACCGCCACGTTTTCACGGAAGGAATCACGCTCCTGGTTGACCAGTACCAGGGGGTATCCCTTATCTGCGAGTGCGAGAATTTCACTGCTTCCCGTATCGTATCCGAGAAGAATCGCTCCGCTTACCATCTGCGAGGCGAGTATGTGCTCGATTTCCCTTGCTTCGTTCTTTCCCTTCGTGAGGAGAACAAGCGTCTTGTAATCTTTTTTCTGTGCCTCACTGACGACGAGATTTATCATTTCCGTGGCGAAGTGGCTTGTGATGTTCTCCCCGGCTCCCGAGTTTGATTCGGAGTAGGCGGAGAAGAGCCCGATGATGCGCTCTCTCTTTCCCACGAGGCTGCGTGCGCCGCTGTTGGGTACGAAGTTGTATTTTTCGATGTATTCCCGGACTTTCTCTGCAGTCTTTTCGGAAACCCCGTCAGCACCGTTGATTACCTTCGATACGGTTACTCTCGAGACTCCTATCAGCTTGGCAAGTTCTTCTGTTGTCATCCCTCTCTCCCTCACATGCCGCAGCTTATGTGGCTGTGGTAGTGATTGTAGCCTGTTCCCATGAAATGTTGCATCGCAAAGTGGTATGGGTGAGAGTATCTTTTCCTGACTTTTTCGCATTCCACGGCGTCTTCATCTCCCCAGATCCGGACTTTTCCTTCCTCGGGGTAATAGAGCATGAGGGTTTCTCCCTCATGGTCGATGACCTTTCCCTCTCTTACGGTCTTGCCTTTTCCGAGATATGCAAGTATGTTCCCGTCTCTGTCGAGAACGCTGCCGTAGTATTTTCCGCTGCTGTCGTCGGCATAGAATTCATGATAGCCGTCGCCGTCGAAGTCCAGAGGCATGAATTCGCTGGCCTTGAAAGGGAAGACGTTCCGTAGTTCCTCTCCCGTGAATGCATCAAAGATGAAATCCTCGGGATCCGTGTCGGCAATCGCATGATTGATGACTCTGCGGTTTATACGCATCGCCATTGATACCCTTCTGTAACCGGGAGCGATTACCGCCTGCCAGCCGTTGTGCATGTGCCCGACGGACGGGACCGCGCTCCAGAATCTGTTTCCCTTCTCGTCAAATGTGACCACACGCGGCTCTCCTTCCGTTTCGTAGTCTTCCCTTATCGTGTAGATATACCTCCTTCCCTCATCGTCCTCGAACGGAACGACAACATCGGAGTGTCCGAGGTACCTTCCCTTGTCTGCACAGAAGAGTTCGTGTCCGTCTTCCAGACTTATGAGTCTCTCTCCCCAGAAGAGTTCGTCGACGCCGTCCCTGTCGAAGTCGAGAACGGGGCAGAGGTGACTTGCGCGCGCTCCGCCGTCATCGTGCGGAATCTTTATGTCCCAGCGCTTCACGAGTTCTCCGTCCTCAAGACTGTGACCCTGAAGGTACATGTCGCGGTAAGTGCCCTGTGCGCATACGAGCACCGGCGTGCCGTGGGCATAGCCGCCTGTGATATAGAAGCGGTATGAATGGGACATGGAGTCATCGATGGTGTTGTCGGGCCATTTCCACTGTCCCGTAGTCTCTCCGCTTACCGGGTCGATTCTCTCGAGGTACCTTGCATTAAGGCTGAAGGGAAGGTGAGGGTTGAGATTATTGAGAAACCAGATTTCATCCACTCCGTCCTGATCGAGGTCGAATGAGATGAAGGGAACATACCAGACTCCGGGAATCTCTCCCCGGCCGAGGTCTCTCATCCAGAGCTGTCTTCCGCTTTCCGAGAAGAGCGCCATCTTCAGTGTATCATCCGGGTAGTCGAAGAGCTCCGGCCACGGATCGATGTTGGACTGGGAGGAATATACGAAGAGAACGGCTTTCTCCTTTCCTTTTCCCATTGAGACAGGTACTGACCTACACTGTCCCAGTCTTATTCCCAGATTGTATTCTCTCAGACACTGGATATTCATGTTCTCCTCCTCAGTCAAGATAGATCGGATTGGACCAGGCACTTCTTCCGCGGGCGTCCATGCATTCGCAGCGGATGAACTTCTCACCCTTGTTCTTCAGCTTCGTATGGAATTCCGTGACGTGGCGGCCGATTATCCTCTGGTACGGTCTCCACTGGCAGCATATGTAGATCTTCTCACAGGGGGAGCACTTTATGTGAACCATGTCGTCCTCGATGTGGAAGTCGTAGATTTCAGGCCCCGTGGATGTGTAGAAACTGCCTGTTTTCAGAGCCTCCATTATAGCCTCCGGGCTTCTGTCACGGGCTTTCACGACAGTGAAACCTCCGAACGAATCGCTGTACATGGAGTCAAGCGGATAATGGTTGTGATTGTCATCCCCTCCCGTTCCCCATACCCTGTCTCCGCGGAAGAGCATCTCTGTCCAGAAGACGACACCGTTTCCCATGTTCTCCAGCCATTCTGTTCCGTAGTTCATGATTTCGACTGCATCGAAGGGATGTTCCGTCCCGATATCCGTTATGTTGATCATCGACCAGTGCGGGTGGTTTATCTGAACGAATGCACCTTTTCTCTTCATGTCATACATGTAGGGAACCCCGCATGCGGCAGTGCGCTCCCTGAGATGTATGACATCCCTGTCCTTTATGCCTTCGATGGTGTCCGCCCAGAGATAGTGGACATGTATGTCCCTGTCTCCGACGGCGGAGTTGTTGTACTGTTCGACTCCCTGTATCATCGTGAAACGGTCGTCACTGAGGTATCTTGTATCTGTATACACGTCATGATCCGTGACGGCGAGGAAATCATAGCCGTGGTGGATATACGCCTCTTTCATCTCCTCCGGAGTAAGGTCTCCGTCTGAATAGGTCGAGTGGCTGTGCAGGTTTCCCTTGAGCCATACCGCGTCCGGGTCCTGGAGAAAAATCGTCCTTGTCATGAGTTTGTTCCTTCTGTGATTTTTACATTTTTTATATTAACACCTGTTAAAATGAAAACGCAAGTATTATTTACTGTAATCGGATGTTTTTATTTCATTTGTACTCCGGAAAAGAAATAAATGTTTTTCCTTGACAAACAGACAAAGCGGATTAACAATAAAAGAACATTAACACGTGATAAAATTTTCTGGAGGTCCCGATTGATGATGAAACGTGAGGAAAAAGAGGCCCGTCTGACTGGAAAGCTGAAAGATTCTCTGTTCTGCATAGATGACGCTTATGTGGAGGACCTTCACCGCCTGGGATGGGACGAAAGGAGCGCCGAGTCTCTTGCCGCCTGGGACTGGCCTCACGGAATAGGACTCTTCGGACTTTGGAAGCTGTATGTGTATACGGGAGACAGTGCGATTCTGGATGATCTCTTCCGATGGTTTGATTCGCGTCTGAGACTCGGACTTCCTCCGCGAAACGTCAATACCGTTACGCCGTTTCTGACAATGGCTTTTCTCTATGAAAAGACGGAAAGGAGCGGATGGGAGAAGATAATGACGGATCTTGCCCTCTGGATCATGTCCGACATGCCGCGTACTCCCGAGGGCGGAATCCAGCATAAGCATGCACAGCTCGATAATCATGGAGACCTCTGGGACGACACGCTTTTCATGACATGCCTCTTTCTTGCGAAGGCGGGGAAGGTCTTCGGCAGAAAGGACTGGGTCGACGAAGCCGTCTATCAGACGCTTCTTCACATGAAGTATCTCATCGATACGGAGACAGGGCTCTGGTACCATGCCTGGAGCTTTGACAGAAGAGACAATTATGCCGACGCTCTCTGGGGACGCGGAAACTGCTGGATCACGGTATTCATTCCCGAGTTCATCGATATCGTGAAGCCGGATGAACCGGTGAGAAGAATGCTTGTCAATGCTCTGGAGAGGCAGATAGAAAGTCTTGTGGAATATCAGGATGCGTCGGGACTCTGGCATACTCTGATAAACGATCCGACAAGTTATCTTGAGTCCTCGGCGACGGCAGGCTTCTGTGCCGGAATCTTCAGGGCTGTACGCATGGGGTACATCGGGCGGAATTATCTCGGAACGGCAGAGAAGGGGCTCGACGCTCTCTATGACGAGATTGACGCCGACGGTACGGTTCTCAACGTATCATACGGAACCAATGTCGGACACGACCTTGACCATTACAGGAATATCCCGATCAGACCCATGCAGTACGGACAGGGGCTTATGATGATGGCCGTCATCGAGGGGAAGGAAGCGGTGAAGGAAGATAACAGATGAAACGGAAAAATGCATTGATGAAACGTTCATCCCTGAAAAGATACATTCCCCTCTATCTGATGCTGATTCTGCCGGTATCCTTCTTCGTCATATTCAAGTACGGCCCGATGTACGGCATTTCAGCCGCCTTCAAGGACTATAACATCTTCAAGGGACTCAGGGGCAGCAAATGGGTCGGACTCAAGTACTTCAGGGAGCTTTTCACGACAAACGGTTTCTTCTCCGCGCTGAAGAACACCCTCATACTGACAGTCGGAGACCTTGTCTTCACCTGGCCGATTCCAATCATCGTCGCAATTCTCCTCAACGAGCTTGCATCCGAGAGACTCAGCAGGGTGGTGGAAAGAGTGACGTATCTTCCTCACTTTCTCTCCACGGTAATCATCTCCAGCATCTTCTATCAGGTCTTCGCTCCCACCGGAGTCATCAACAACGTTGTGACGACGCTCTTCCACTGTGATCCGATTCCGTTCCTCACATCGAACAACGGCTGGAGAATCACATACTGGCTTGCCTCCATATGGGAAGGTACCGGATACGGGATGATTGTCTATCTCGCGGCAATCAGCGGAATCAACAAGGAACTGTATGATGCCGCCTACATAGACGGCGCCGGAAGATTCAGACGCATCTGGCACGTGACGCTTCCCCAGATAAGACCGACGATTGTCACCATTCTGATCATGAACACCGGGAGGATATTCTCCATCGGATTCGAGAAACCGTATTTCATGAGAAACGTTCTTGTCGAGGAGGCATCCGACGTCATAAGCCTCTATACCTACAGACTGGGACTTCAGTCCGGACGGTATGACTTCGCCACTGCTGTCGGTCTCTTCCAGTCGGTCGTCGCACTTGTTCTTGTTCTGACGGTCAACAGAATTGCAAAGAAAGTCGGTGAGGAGGGCCTTTTCTGATGGCAAACACGTACGATAAGAAATTCAGTCCCTTCCAGATTGTACTTTCCGTCTTCTTCATCATCGTTATCCTTCTCGTTCTTCTGCCGATCATCAACATAATCGCCACGTCATTCAGCGGGAGAGATGCCATTGCCATGGGCAGGGTCGGACTTCTTCCCGTTGATTTCTCCACGGCAGCCTACGAGATGGTCTTCAACAACAGATCCATGATCAGAAGCCTCATATTCAGCATCGTTCTGATGCTTGTGAAGACTGTGGTGTCGATGATTCTGACAATCCTTGCAGCCTATCCTCTCTCGAAGAAGAATCTCCCTGGAGGAAGAGCCGTGATGCTGCTCATTACAATCACTATGTACTTCAGTGCCGGAATGATTCCGAACTACCTTCTTGTGAAACAGCTTCACCTGATCAATACATTCTGGGTTCTGGTTCTTCCCACCGCGATTACGCCGTTCAATCTGATAATCCTCCGTTCCTTCTTCATGAGCATCAATCCGAGTCTCTTCGACGCCGCATACATCGACGGCTGCTCGGAGATGCAGACGCTGAGGATGATTGCCGTTCCTCTTTCGAAGGCTGCAATTCTGACGCTTTCCCTCTTCTATGCTGTAAGCCGGTGGAATTCCGTCAGTGACATCATTCTTTACGTACAGAACACTGATTTCTACACCATCCAGTACAGACTCAAGCTCATGATGGATACCATCAATATCCCGTACGATGAACTGGACGGTACCGTGAGGGAGGTCGTCGCAGAGAATTTCAAGGCAGCCTGCATCGTCTTCACAATGATTCCTGTTCTCGTCATCTATCCTTTTGTCCAGAAATACTTCAGGGAAGGTGTAATGATAGGAGGAGTCAAGGAATGAGAACTCTTGTCGGGAAAGGTCAGTTCTTCAGGGTGTGGGTCACCTCAAGGCCGGTCGAGGTTCCATTTACTGCGCCGATGACTGCACTTGACATCCCCTCTTACCGGGCGGGGATGACATCCTGGCGGGAACTTTTCGAAAAATACGGGGTCTCACAGATAAAGAGACAGTTTCTTGATTCGAGGGCATTCTTCTCCTCCCCCTGTCCGGCCGGGATCAGCTATGACGGCATCAGTCTCTCAGATGACACAGATATGGTTGATTTCTCCGGTTTCTGGTATTACCCGACGGAAATTACGGTCTACTCGAAGATGATAATCGAGAGTGAAGAGAAGACGGTTCTTCCCGTCACGGTGACAGCCAACGGAAGTCTGATTCTCTGGAACAACGGCAGTGAGGCATTCCGCGTTTCTTCCGAAAGACTCAACCATGATACCGTGAGAGAGGCCGCCATTCCCCTCGCAAAGGGAAAAAACGAGATTGTCGTGGCTCTCAATGAACTGGGAGAAAGAAATACTCTGGTCCGTTTCGGCATCAGAAACAATTCTGAAAAGGCTGTCGTGACAGCTGTCCCGACCGCAATGAAGGAAGAGGAAGCGGAAGAAATCAGAAGATTCATGGACAGCCTCGACATGATTCAGGAAAGCGGCGTTCTCTGTTTTTCCTCATGCGGTGTCTCATTCCCGCTCAGCCTTCTCATTGCGGATGAAAACCGCAACAGTGAGACGATTGCACTTGACAGGGGTATTTCATCCTTTACATGCCGTGATACTTTCGGCAGTCATATTCTCACTGCCAGTGTTCAGTATGAAGGAGCACTCTTCAGAAAGGGATTCTACCGCTTTGAAAAGGAGAAGCCGTTTCTTCCTGCAGCCGGAACAGAAATGGAGAGGAAGAGAGCATACATAGATGACCTCATCAGCAGGGGTAAGCCTTCTCCTGCTCTCCTCATAGCGGGGCTTTCAAGAGGACTCAATCTCTATGATGTCTGCTCTCGTCCTGTCCGGAATTCAATCGAAAGGATTGTCAGGAGGGCCGACTGCTCCGACTTCAGACTTACGGAGATAATATGGATGTACTGTCTCGGGAAGGATATTCTTCCGTCATCTCTCCTTGAGGAGTTCAAATCATGCATGCTCGGCTATCGCTACTGGTTCACGGAGAAGGGGAACGACGTCATGTGGTTCTTCTCCGAGAATCATGCTCTTTGCCTTCATGCATCGGAGTACATAGCGGGCCGTCTCTTTCCCGATGAAGTCTTCTCCAACAGCGGGATGACCGGGCGTGAACACATGACTCATGCTCTCCTGATGATACGCGAGTGGTTTTCGTCAGTCCTGGAATACGGATACACGGAGTGGTGCTCCGTCAACTACCTTCCCATAGACATGCTCGGTTACATGACACTGCTGAAATTCTCCCGCAATGAGGAAATCGAATCCTTCTGCCGCAGAGCCCTGGACATGACGTTCCGCTTCTATGCAATGCAATGCTACAGGGGAATGCTCCTCGGAGCCAACGGAAGGGCATACATCAGCGATGTGCTTTCACCGACGGACATCCAGGCCAACGCCTTCTGTTATTTTGCATGGGGAACACCGTATGCCACATACGGATACAAGCCGACGCTCTATGCGCTCCTTGATGAGTATGAGTGTCCTCAGTATCTGAAGAGGATTGCTCTTCCGGAAGACGGTATGGAAGAGCATTTCGTACAGGGAAAAGACCGGATAGAGATTACGATAGTAAAAACGAAAGACTATTTCATCGGCTCCTCCTCTTCTTCCCTTGAAGGAAAGAGGGGAGACCAGGAACATCTCTTCGATGCCATGGTCGGGGACGAGGACGGCAGGTTCTGGATCAATCATCCGGGAGAGGCGAGAGTTCTGGGAACAAGAAGACCCGGATACTTCACCGGTAACGGATATACGCCGCATGTCAGTCAGTATAAATCGAGTGCTGTCATATCCTTCCGCTTCCCGGATAGTGCCGAGGTGAACTTCACTCATCTCATATGCTTCAGAAACTTCTTCGACAGACAGATTCTGGGGGAGAGGAATCTCTTTTTGAGAAGAGGAAGCGTCAACGTCTTCATTCATGCCGACAACGGACTTCATCTTCCTGAAACGGAATCTCTCTCCCGGTATGAGCTAAGGTCTCCGGGACTGAACAACACCTGGTACGTGAGAATCGACGATACCATGGATTTCGATTCGTTCATGAAGAGGATGGAACAGCTCTCATTCCGGCAGGGAAACGGGGTGCTTGAAATTGATGATCCCGTATACGGAAGGGTTGAATACCCGATTATGAAGAACTGTACGGAAATATGAAAAACAATTCCGGCCCGGCCGGATAGGAGGAATAAAAATGAAAAAGAAGGTTTTCGCTATCTTCTGCATCATGCTCGCTGCTCTTATGGTGCTTTCAGCACAGGCTGCGAACGAGACGACGGAAGAACTCACAGACATTACAGTCATGGTTTATGAGAGAGGCGCCACGATTGCCGGCGGTTCAACCCTTGACAACAAGGATACCAGATGGCTTAACGAACAGCTTGCCCCGCTGGGTGTCCACCTTACGTTCGTCGGTATCCCGAGAAGCGGTGCCGATGCCACAATCGAGACGATGATTGCAGCCGGAACGGCTCCGGACGTCATAGTCACCAACGGACGCGAGAGAGTCATGCAGTACGGTTCCCAGGGCGGACTTGTGGACTTCACTCCGTACCTTGACAGACTTGATCCTGATTATGTGGAACTCATCCAGGGCACACCGATCAACATGTGCTCGATCGACGGCGGGCTCTATGCACTTCCCGGTATGCCGGGCTACTTCTCAAGAGGCCATGAACAGTACATCAGAAAGGACATCGTGGAAGCTCTCGGAATGGAAATGCCGACGACAAGGGAAGAGCTGATCGAGTTCCTGTATGCAGTCAAGGAGAATTATCCCGACATGATTCCGTATGCATTCAGCGGCAAGATCACGGACGCATGCTTCTTCCAGTTCGTGCTTTCATATACGAGCCGTTCAGACGAGAGAACGAATTACATCTACGAGCCTTCATTCACGAACTGCCTCAGACCGGGTGCGAAGGAAGGTTTCAGACAGCTGAACCAGTTCTACCTTGACGGAATCATTCCTCAGGACTTCGCTCTCGACGTCGATGAAACGAAGTTCAACCAGGCACGTGCGAACGGCAATGTCGCATTCATGCTTTACAACAGTGCAGATACGACTGACTTCACACAGTTTGGTCTGACGGAAGGCTTCATGCTCTGGCCGTGTGACACTCTTCCGAATGCAGACGGTGACTATGTCGCTCCGTCATCGGGTGCTGTCAACAGGTATGTCTATGTCCTCAAATCAGCGGAAGACGCAGGAAAGATGGATGCAATCATGGCCTTCCTGTCATTCATGTCCAATGAAGACAATGCCAATACATTTGCCAACAGACTCTGGAGCGAGGAAGCCGCGACTCTCGACGAGAACGGTGCTCCTGTTTCTCTCCTGACAAAACAGCAGGCCCAGGATCTCGGCTATGCAGAAAGAACAAGCGACATGAACAACATCAGAGTAAGCTTCGACTTCGGCAAGGAGAACTACATCCAGAACCAGGTGAAGTCTGCTCCGAATGTTCCGGAGGAGTTCTTCTCGGTCAAGTATGATATAGTGCGCAACAGAGACGGTCTCTATCATAATTCGGCAATCCCGGGAACACTCTCCACGGATATATATCTCTCCGGTCTCCAGACCCTCATCTGCGAATTCGCTCTGAAGGTCATCAGTGCTCCGGAAGGAAAGTTCGAGGAAGTCTGGGAGGCATCGTATGCAAAGCTTGTCGAGAATCATCTTGAAGATGTCCTCAATGAGCGTGCCGCATGGTATGATGCAAACATGAAATAAGAGAATCGAGCACCTGGATGTGATGGCCCTGCAGGATTCTGTTTCTGCAGGGTCTGTTACAAACGGAGAGTAAAACATGGAACTTAAATTCAACAGAAACGGTTATTTCAGGATTCTGGTACTCACTGATGCCCATCACGCTCCGAACACGGGAGACGAGACAATCCGTGCAATGGAAAGCCTCATTGACCGTACAATGCCGGATTTCGTTTTCCTCGACGGCGACAACATCGCCGGCCATGCCACCAGAAGGAACTGCATCGACCTCATAGATGACATAGTCTCCCCTATGGAGAAAAGAGGGATTCCCTGGGCACATGTCTACGGCAACCATGACAAGACACGCTTTTTCTCGAAGGAGTATCAGCAGTCCATCTATGAGACATATCCTCACTGCCTCTCCGAAAGCGGGCCGGAAGAGATTCCCGGCGTCGGAAACTACTTTCTTCCCGTCAGAGACGATGACGGAAACATCCGCTTCGGAATATGGGCACTCGATTCCATGCAGGATCTTTCCATTATGGACACTCCCCTTGACTACAGGGGGAACCTTGAGAAGGATCTTCTGCTCCCGAACCGTCTCACCACCGGCTCCGATGCGGACTGGATCCGCTTCAGACAGATAGAGTGGTACTACAGCAGATCGACAGAGCTTCAGAAAGAGAACGGAGAAAAGATTCCGTCCGTCATGTTCTTCCATCAGCCGCTGTATGAGTTCAATGCAGTTATCCGCAATCCGGAGGAAACGGGAATGAAGGGGGAGTGCAATGAACGCATATCGTGTCCGGAAGTCAGCTGCGGTCTCTTCGCCGCTCTGCTCGAGCGCGGAGATGTATGCGGCATCTTCTGCGGCCACGATCACATTAACACCTTCGACGGTACATACTGCGGTATCCGTCTGGGTTACTGCGGCTCTGTCGGTTATCATGGGTACGGCATCAAGAATCCTCCCCAGGAAAGGGAAAGACTCAGGGGAGGACGTGTCATCGACATCGACAGGAGAAAGCCCCGGGAGGTAAGAACGGAATATGTGAAGGTTGACGGGGAGTGAGGTCTCCTCCCTGCACCCTGAATACCCTGCATGTGCAGACGGTGTGTACAGCATTCATGACAGCTTCCTCGCATTCCTGCAGGTATTGTCCGGATGCCTGCTTGGTGCATGCTGACTGATGATGAAATCAACTGTGGTGAAAACGCTTACGTCTTCAATCTTCTCATAACATACTGCATAATGCTTTCTGTAAGGGGCTCTGACGGAGATTTCCGTTCTCAGGTCAATTCGGTTATCACCTGCTTTGATGCAGATACCGTTCGAGAAACCCGGACAGCAGCCGGCGTAAGCGTAACAGAACACGATAAGGGAGGTTCTTATATGGCAGAAGAAGAGAATGAAACGGCGGGACAGTTCACGCTTTTCAGAGAATATGTTCTGAAAAACGGATTTGACGAAGAGTACCTGGAAATAGTGGCAGACTTTCTGGATGAATATCTTCCGGAAACGGGAATCGACAACATATACGACGGCATCGATTGCATAGACGGCTTTCTTGACTGGTTTGAGGACAGGGCTGACGATGTGTCTCCTGCAGCCGAGGCTCTGAGACTCTTCTACAGATGCATGCTGGTGAACGGCGGGATACCCGATGCCGACTACGCCGAGGTCCTCGATTCTCTCAGCTCGTACTGTCTCCCGCTCGAGACGGACTCTTTGAAAGGAGACGGAGAAGATAATGCCGTTCTGCTTGAGAAGTCCATTCTGGAAGAAAGAACGGATGACGATGATTCAGACAGGGAGTATGAGGAGTTCATGGCTCTGGAGAACAGGGACAGGGAATACCTTGAGCTCTTCGGATCTTCTCTCCGTGCCTTTCCCGCCGGGGAACAGAAGGAATACCGGAGAGCTGCAGTCATATTCCTTGAGGTGTATCTCAGAAGGAAAGGACACTCTGATATTACGGAAGGAGCACATCTCTGTGATGATTACTTTCACTGGTACATCATGGAAACCGGCACTGCAACAGAGCAGTCGGTCCGGATCAGTGCAGCGGCCCTGAGACTCTTCTATGATTCGATGTTCCGCTGGGGAAAGGTGTCGGGAGATGAACTGAGACAGGTTCTTGTCACTGTAGATGAAAAACTCGATGAATGGATTTCTCTCGCGGAGGATATGTAGTCATCATCCATCCTGTATTCCTCATTTCCTGTCTCCCGATTCTTCAGAAACACCTCCGTTCTGTGCTATCATTTCCCTATGGATATCAGAGAAGAGATGGAGAGCCTGACAGAAAGGCTCAGGGTTTATCAGGATACATATTACAAGGAGGGCGTGTCCCTCGTTCCCGACAGCGAATACGACAGGCTCACGGACAGACTCATCGAGCTCGAGAAGGAGCATCCGGAGTATGCATCCCCCTCGTCCCCGACACGCCGTGTCGGATCGGACCTCACGTCGGACTTTCCCGAAGTCGAACACACGATTCCCGTTCTCTCCCTCGACAAGGCATATTCGAGGGATGAGGTTCTCTCGTTCTTTTCGCGCTCCATCGAGAAGGAGGGCGGGGAGCTGAGCTTCGTCGCCGAGGAGAAAATCGACGGTATCTCGATGGTTCTCTACTATGAGGACGGTATCCTCACGCGAGCCGTCACGCGCGGTAACGGAAGCGTAGGAAACGACGTTACTCCCAATATCGTCACTATAAAATCAATCCCCCTCGAGCTTCCGGAGAAGATAGATCTTGCGGTAAGAGGAGAGGTGTACCTTCCGAAGGCGGACTTCGAGAGGGTCAACAGCACTCTCCCCGAGGATGAGAGGGCTGCCAATCCCCGTAATCTTGCGGCAGGGACCGTCAGACGTCAGAAGAGCAGCGAGGCTGCGCGTGTTCCGCTCGACATGTACTGCTACGAAGGTTTCTGGAGCGACTCTTCTCTCACTCCCTCAGACCATCTTCATATACTGAGGAAGCTCAGGGACCTGGGCTTCAGGATCAATCCCGACTTCGGCTATGTCGCCCGCACAGTCGGGGAAGCCGAGAAAGGCTTGAAGGATGCGGGACTGGAGGAAGAAGGGAGACCGTATTCATTCGACACTCTTTCGGACTATATCGCCCGGATGACGGAGAAAAGGCCGGAGCTCGACCACGAGATAGACGGACTTGTCTTCAAGATCAACGAACTCGACGTCAGGGAGAAATTCGGTTATACCGTGCATCATCCAAGGTGGGCGATAGCATACAAGTTCGAGTCTCCGCGTGCACAGTCAAGGCTTACGGGAATAACTTGCCAGGTCGGTCGCACGGGAAGAATCACACCGGTAGCCGAGATAGAAGCCGTTCATCTCGGAGGCTCCACCGTGAGAAGGGCGACGCTGCATAACCAGGAATACATAGACGAACTCGAACTCGCAGTCGGAGACACCGTCTCCATAACAAAGAGGGGGGATGTCATTCCTGCAGTAGAGGAGGTCATCGATAAGAACGAAGATGGGAATACGACATTCCGTCTTCCGTCCGTATGCCCGTGCTGCGGCACAGAACTCGTGGAGAAGGGCGCACATCTCTACTGCCCCAACTACAACTGTCCCGACCAGGCGAAGGGCAGGCTCTCATTCTTTGCATCCCGCGACCAGATGGACATCGAGACTCTCGGGCCCAAGACCGTCGAAGTCCTGTACAGCATGAATATTCTGAAGGATGTCGAGGATATCTACACGGCAGACTACACCAGGGCAATAGGCCCGGGTATAGGGGAGAAGACCGTTTCCGCGATAAAGGAGAGTGTGGAGAAATCGAAGGAGCAGCCTTTCCGTACAGTGCTTGCCTCCCTGGGCATTCCGGAAATCGGAAAGAAGAGCGCCGAGATTCTGATTTCGGGAGGCTTCGATTCCATCGACAGAATCATCGAAAAGGCCGTGAATGAGGATACGGCGGCATTCACCTCCATAAAGGGAATGGGCGAGGAGACTGCAGCCAACATCATAAAGACGTTCAGGGACGGGAACTTCATGAAGATGGTCACGTCTCTCCGTTCGGCCGGTCTCCATTTCTCTCTCGATATGGACAAGAAGGACGATGAGAACCTCGATCAGATCTTCGCCGGACAGGTATGGTGCGTCACGGGATCCTTCGAGAATTTCAATCCCCGCGGAAGGGCGATGGAAGAAGTCGAGAAGAGAGGCGGCAGGACAGTGAGTTCCGTGACGGGAAAGACGACGCATCTTCTTGCAGGAAAGGGAGGAGGAAGCAAGAGGGCGGACGCAGTGAAGTACGGCGTGAAGATAGTCAGCGAGGACGAATTCCTCTCTCTTCTCGGAAAGAAGGACGAAAAGACAGACGAAGGAGACGGACAGGGGTACCTTTTCTGAAAAAAACCGCAGAAATGTAGTAGTAAAATGCGGGACTATCAAATATTCTTGTTCCTAATATTTTTTCTTTGATGGAGGCAGAACATGAATGAACTTGCTCTTGAACTCAATGAAGCCCTGAAGGGCTCGGCAGCCTTCGATTTACTCTCTGAGAGGGGAAAGGGAATCTATTTTCCGAAAGGAATCGTCGCACAGTCGGCGGAAGCCGGCGAAAAGGCAAAGCGCTACAATGCGACAGTGGGCCTCGCGACAGACAACGGCGAGCCGTTCTGCCTGAGTGACATCTATTCTGCATTCGTACCCGGTGCGCTGAAGAAGAAGGAAATCTTCTCATATGCCCCCGGAGGAGGTGACAAGGAGCTGAGAGCTCTCTGGAAGGAGAGGATGATAGAGAAGAACCCCACTCTGAAGGGCAAGGAAATCAGCGGTGCGACTGTCACCGGAGGTCTCACGCACTCCATATCTCTTCTGGGCTTCATGTTTGTCGACAAGGGCGACGAGATAGTATGCCCGGATCTCTTCTGGGACAACTACGAGCTCATATTCGAAAACTACGCCGGAGGAAAGCTGAAGACCTTCCCGATGTTCCGTGACGGCGGTTTCAATACCGAAGGCATGAAGACGGCCCTCCTTGAAACAAAGGGAGATACAGCCCGTCTGATTCTTAACTTCCCGAATAACCCCACAGGATACTCTCCCTCGAAGAAGGAAGCACTGGAGATCGTGAAGGCCGTGAAGGAAGTAGCAGATACGGGAAAGAAGATTCTCGTCATATCCGACGATGCATACTACGGTCTCTTCTACGAGGAGGAGACGGAGAAGGAGAGTCTCTTCTCCATGTTCTGCGACGCACACGAGAACATTCTCGCCGTCAAGGGAGACGCCGCAACGAAGGAGGAGATGGTCTGGGGCTTCAGAATCGGATTCCTGACATACGGATCGAAGTCTCTCACGAAGAAGGGACTCGATGCTCTCGAGAAGAAGACTCTCGGAGCAATAAGATGCACGGTATCCAACTGCGACAGGCCGGGCCAGTCACTGCTGTTACACGCAATGAGGGACGGCGAGCACTACGAAAGCGACAAGAAATATCTTTTTGACAAGATGAACGAAAGATACCTTATCATAAAGGAAGCAATCGGAAGACACAGTGCAGAGGGCGTGCTGACGCCTTACCCATTCAACTCCGGCTACTTCATGGCCTTCGATACCAACGGCCGCGATGCGGAGGAGCTGAGACTCCATCTTCTGGAGAAGTATGAGATAGGAGCCATCAACATCATGGGAAGGACGCTCAGACTTGCATTCTGTTCCGTCGAAAAGGAAAAAATAGAAGACCTTGTCAATCTGGTCTACCGTGGAGCTGAGGAGCTGTGGAATTAGATACTAAACTCTATCTTCTGGATGAGAGGGGCGAGAAGTTCATGGGAATAGGAGTTCTCTGGCTTCTGGAGAACATCGGCGAAGAGCAGTCACTGAGAGCTGCAAGCATCAGAATGAACCTCTCGTATTCGAAGGCATACAATATGCTGAAGAAGCTCGAGAAGGAAGTCGGGCATCCTTTTGTCGAGAGAAAGAGGGGCGGAGCGCAGCGGGAAGGAGTTGTTCTCACCCCGTTTGCACGGCGTTATATGGAACTTTACAGAAATTTTCAGGAAAAAGCCAAAGCGGCGGCACTTGTGGAGTATAATAACTACAGGGAAGAGCTCGCTCTTCTTCTGAAGGAGGAGGAAAAATGACAAAACGGACTTTCAACATTGAAACAATAGGAGAGGCGAAGATTCTCTCTCCCATCCAGATGTCGGTCCATCCCGGTGACGGACAGGCCGATTACGTCGAAGACAGCGACAAGATTTTTCTCGACATAGACCATAAGCCGCAGGGAGACGAGGAAGTCGACCTGCTGGAGCTTGCAGGCCCGAGAAAGAAAATATACTTCAATCCCAAGCGTGTTCATGCCGCGATATGCACATGCGGAGGAATCTGCCCGGGTCTCAATAACGTCATCAGAAGCGTTGTCAGATGCTTCTGGTACAGATACGGAGTAAGGCGCATCTCCGGTATTCCGTTCGGGTACCTGGGGCTTCTTGCAGATTCGCCCTGGCCGATGATCGAACTCAATCCGGACGTCGTCGATGAAATCCAGGAGAAGGGAGGCACCATTCTCGGCTCGGCACGCGGCGGCGGAAAGGAAGTGGAGCAGATTGTCGATACCCTGGAACGCGAGAACATCAACATCCTCATCACGATCGGCGGTGACGGTACTCTCAAGGGCGCTGCGGCGATTGCCGGGGAAATAGAGAAGAGAGACCTCAAGATTGCAGTCGTCGGAGTACCGAAGACAATCGACAACGACCTCTCGTTCATTGATACGTCATTCGGCTTCGATACAGCAGTCGCATCTGCAGTTCCTGCAGTAAGGGGCGCACATGTTGAAGCCAAGAGCGCCTACAACGGAATAGGACTGGTGAAGGTCATGGGAAGGGAGTCGGGATTCATCGCAGCTCACACGTCACTGGCACAGAGCGATGTCAACTTCTGTCTCATTCCGGAGAACCCGTTCGACCTTGACGGCAAGAACGGACTTCTGGCACATCTCAAGAAGAGAATGCTTGACCGCGGTCACGCCGTCATACTCGTTGCAGAGGGCGCGGGAACGGATCTCATTCCTCCGACGGGAGAGAGGGATGCCGGAGGCAACCTCCTATATCAGGATATAGGGACATTCCTCAAGCAGAAGATAAAGGACTACTTCAAGGAAGAGGGAATCCCCGTATCTGTGAAGTACATCGACCCGTCGTACATCATCAGGTCCACTCCTGCCAACAGCTACGATTCAATCTACTGTGCACGTCTCGGGGCACATGCCGTCCATGCCGCAATGGCAGGAAAGACGAAGTGTATCGCATCGTCTGTCAACAACCGCTTCGTATATATTCCGATTGCAGCCGCAGTCGCAAAGCGCAATCATGTCAATACCGAGGGTGCTCTCTGGAGAGATGTCCTCGAGAATACACGACAGCCCATAAGCATGAAGAACTAGGGAGGATAAATGGGAAACAAGAAGAGGAAGCTCGATCTGGATCTGTCTCTGATAGATAAATACTGTACATCATCCAATCCCGTCTTTAACGTGATACCGCTCAGGCTGACATATGACTTCTGTGATCTTGACGAGCATCAGAAGAAGGAGCTCGAGGAGTATGCGAACATCGAAGACGGCCATGTCGAGCGGTGGATTCTCGTTCCCGATACGGTTTCCCTCGGAACTCTCGCTTACATCGCCATGAGGGCTTTCGGCCTTCCTCCCGTTGCCTTCTCCACTGCATTTACTCTGGACGAAGATGAGCAGAGACTGCTCTTCCCGACGATGAACGATGCTCTCGAGGCTTGCGGCTCCGTCTTCGACAATCCCATGGAGAGCGAATATGTCTGCTCTCTGAGAGATATCGTGGAGGACAGCAGGGACTATATCCCGTCAATACCTCTTTCGATGCTCCTCTCTCCCGGCGTGACATACAGAAGCGCCCAGGAGACAATAGAGAAGGAGACGGAGGAAGCAAAGAAGAACGGCGTCGAAATCAACGGGAAAAAGATGACATTAGACGAGCTTCCGGGACTTCCGTCACTTCTCTACGGCAGAACGAAGAACAGTGAATTCGACTGGTGTGACGAACTCAGCCCCTTCCAGGAGATAAGGGATGTTCTCATACCTGAGGGGAAACCACGTCCTGATCTGAAGAAACGTTTCAGAAGCCAGCGCAGTACCGCACAGAACGGACGGAAAAAAGGCTGTCCGTTCTGCTATACTGTCTTTCTGAATGTTTTTTTCGAAGATTCGCTTTCCTTCGACATAAAGATCGACAGGCCGAAGAACGTCATGCCTCTCATCGAGGACGGCTACATCGATCTCGAGGACTATCTTGACTCAATAAGATTCGTCACACATGACATGAGACCGGACTGCATTTTCAAGAGCGGCTACAATCTTTTCGCCTACAGCGCGGAATCATACTATTCGTTCATAATGATGCTTCACGGACCCATGAAGGACGAGATTCTTCCCGAAGCCGAGAAGACTGGGTGGAGCGAACCGACGATGGATCTGAAGAAAGTTTTCAGATAAGTCGATAGAAAATTAACAATTGATTCGATAAAGAGCTATCAATTTCCTCTCTTTTTCCTGTAAAATCTCATAAGTTGACAGTAAGAGAGGAAACATATGTCAGACACATTTGACTATTCAGTCGTTGAGGATGCTCTCGCCAGATGCGGAGCGAAACAGTCCTCCATAATTGCCATTCTCCAGACTATACAGGAGCATTTCCACTATCTGCCGGAGGAGATTTTCCCTTATCTTGCAGATAAACTCGACATGAGCGAGGCCCGTATCTACAGCGTTGCAACCTTCTATGAGAACTTCTCACTCGAAAAGAAAGGCAAGTACGTCATCAAGTTCTGTGACGGAACGGCATGCCATGTAAGAGGCTCGGTACCCATCCTCGAGAGAGTAAGAGCCGAGCTCGGCGTCAATGCAAAGAAGAAGACGACCGATGACCAGCTTTTCACGATAGAGACAGTATCGTGTCTGGGAGCATGCGGACTTGCCCCCGTCATGACAGTCAATGACGAAGTACATCCCGCAATGACTCCGGACAAGGCGATGGAGATCATCTATTCACTCAAGGTGAAGGAGGGCGCAAAATGAGTATTCTGAAGAACAGAGAGGAGCTTGCCGCTCTCAGATCGGATATGAGGAACGGCTATATCAACCAGACGAGGAAGATAATCGTCTGCGGCGGTACCGGCTGTGTCGCAGGGGGATCCCTGAAGATATATGACAGGCTGAAGGAACTCATGGAGAATGAGGGACTCTATGTCTCCGTTACGCTTGAGAAGGAACCTCACGGGGATGAAATCGGCCTCAAGAAGAGCGGATGCCACGGTTTCTGCGAGATGGGTCCGCTTGTGAGAATCGAACCGGAGGGATGGCTCTATACAAAGGTGAAACTCGAGGACTGCGAGGAAATCGTGGAGAAGACCGTGAAGAACGGTGAATGTGTCGAACGTCTCAGCTACAAGATCAACGGCGTCACATACCGCAGACAGGAGGAGATACCCTTCTACAAGCAGCAGACGAGAGTCGTTCTCGAGCACTGCGGAAGAATAGATGCCGACAGCATTTTCGAATATATAGCAATCGGAGGCTACGAGGCCTTCGAGAAGGCTCTCTTCGAAATGGACCAGGATGAGATCATCGGGGAAATCTCCACATCGATTCTCCGCGGCCGCGGCGGCGGAGGCTTCCCGACAGGAAAGAAGTGGGAGCAGGTAAAGAGGGCGAAGGGCGAAAACAAGTATGTCGTCTGCAACGGAGACGAGGGTGACCCGGGAGCCTTCATGGACAGATCCATCATGGAAGGCGATCCCCACAGAATGCTCGAGGGCATGATGATTGCAGGTCGTGCTGTCGGTGCTGAAAACGGCTACATCTATGTCAGAGCGGAATACCCGCTTGCCGTGAAGAGACTCCAGAATGCCATCAGACAGGCTGAAGAGATAGGTCTTCTCGGAGACAATATACTTTCATCCGGATTCAATTTCCGCATTCACATTGCAAAGGGCGCAGGTGCGTTCGTCTGCGGAGAGGGTTCGGCCCTCACTGCTTCGATTGAGGGCAAGAGAGGCTTCCCGAGAGTCAAGCCGCCGCGCACGACGGAGCATGGTCTCTTCGACTCTCCGACTGTTCTCAACAATGTCGAGACGTTCGCAACCGTTTCTCAGATAATATCGAAGGGAGCGAAGTGGTATCTGACCATCGGTACTCCGACAAGTCCCGGAACAAAGGCTTTCGCCCTTACAGGAAACATCACCAACACAGGCCTCATAGAGGTTCCTATGGGAACGACGCTGAGGAAGATCATCTTCGATATCGGAGGCGGCATGAGAGGCGACGGAGAGTTCAAGGCAGTCCAGATCGGAGGACCTTCCGGAGCATGTCTCACAAAGGAGCACCTGGATCTTCCGCTCGACTTCGATACACTCAAGAAGAACGGCGCGATGATAGGCTCCGGCGGCCTTGTCGTCATGGACAGCCATACATGCATGGTCGAAGTCGCACGCTTCTTCATGCACTTCAC
>CAZKIT010000003.1:0-40953 GCA_964552905.1 uncultured Spirochaetaceae bacterium | reverse complement strand
ACAAGATTGCAAAGAAGGGAGAGAACGTCTCCATCACCCGTGATGTCTCGGGAGAGGGTGTACAGCAGGCTCTGCTGAAGATAATCGAGGGAACGGTCGCCTCGGTTCCGCCCCAGGGCGGGAGGAAGCACCCCAACCAGGAGATGCTCAAGATCGACACTTCAAACATTCTCTTCATCTGCGGCGGTGCATTCGTGGGACTCGACAAGGTGATCGAGAAGAGAACCGCGGTATCCTCGATGGGCTTCGGAGCAAAGGTGGAGGAGAACGAGGAAAAGGACCTCGGAGAGCTCTTCAAGCTCCTGCATCCGGATGACCTGGTGAAGTTCGGTCTCATTCCCGAATTCATCGGACGTCTTCCGATTCATGTAAGTCTCGAGAATCTCAGGGAAGAGGATCTTGTGAGAATACTGACAGAGCCCAGGAACTCGATAATACGCCAGTACACGACGTCTTTCGCTCTCGACGGAATCAAGCTCACATTCACCGATGAAGCCGTGAAGGCAATAGCAAAGAAGTCCTTCGAGCAGAAGACGGGAGCAAGAGGACTCAGAAGCATAGTCGAGAACCTCATGATGGATGTCTCCTACTCCGTTCCGTCAGTTCCGGGCGTAAAGGAACTCATCGTCGACGAAGACAGCGTCACGAAGGGAACAAAGCCGAAAGTGATCGGAAGCGGCAATAACCTGATTGAAATGAAATAATCCAGGCTCCGGGAAACCGGAGCTTTATCTTTGTCTCTTCTTCGAAAGGAAGAGAAGAACTCCCGCAACAAGACAGTCACTGCAGAGAATGAGCAGAAACCAGAACGCCGACATGAGGGGACTCTGCTCCCGGATCCGGAGAAACGGGTACGGGCCGTCCACTGTACCGAGAAGATTCAGAACAACGATTACGATACCGTAGAGGGCTGTCGGAAGCAATGCCAGGATCACATCTCTCCTGGAGAGAGAGGATTCTTCGAAGAACACGAATGAAACGAATGAAATGACGGGACATGCAAGATGCTCGAAGAAGAATGCTCTCTCAAGAAGAAGATGTTCCGCACTTTCCGGTTCGAGCGGAATGAGAATGCAGAGGACGACAAGGAACGTGAGCGTCAGTCCCGCCTGTGCAATGAAACGAATCCGGGAGGCATTCTCCCTGCCCTTCCCGCTCAATGAGGAAACGACATAGAAGACGGATGCGAAAAGAGCGACTATGTTGCTGTCGTTGGTGTAGAACTGGAATGCGGAGATATCGAAAGAACCGCTTGCGAAGAAGAAAGTATAAGAGAGAGCATAGAGCTCGAAAGCGATGACGGCCGTGTTGAGAACAAGAGCCGTCGTATTCCTTTTCCTGTCATTCATACCGGAATCATGTTAATGAATAAGGAAAAATCCTGCAACGGAAACAGGGAAAACTCCACATTTCTCCCGTGGAAGAAGAAGGGATAGGACACAGGCTTTAAAATCAGCCAGGTTCGCCCCTTCCTCTCTGCGTCCTGAACAGCCGGAACAGGGTGGCGGATGGCGGAAGAAAGAAACCGGGCGGTGTTTGACCTCCCGGAACGACACACATTATCATACAGGTTCTCCCAGCCTGCACTGGCGGACAACAGAGCAAACAGCTTCTGTATTTTTGCACTTTACCGCCCATATATATAAGTAAAGAGAACTCAATGACTATCCATCCCCTGATGGCACACTTCTATCAATAAGAGTAATTACCCATATAAAGAGGGTTGGGAGAGGGAATTATGAGAAAAGACTTGCTTGCGTCTGACGAGGACATCGCATTTTCGGAGGCTGTAATACGCTATAACAGCAGGAATGACAACAATACGGATACGGAAGAAGGAAGGTACATAAGAGACAGGACGAAGAACCTGGTGTATCTCATATGCAAGGAGCAGCTTCTGATGAGTGACGACCTCATATCATCAATATTCCTGAATATCTACGATGACCTCGACAAGGTCATAAGATCCTACAGGATTGCAAGCCACAGTTTCAATCATTACCTGAAACAGGTCTGCATCTACCGGGTAAGAAGAGTAAGGCATCACAGCAGCTCCCCGCTCTGTCTGGAATCGGAATACATAAGCGAGAGCAGCGAACTCTACACGATTGACGAACATACGTTTTATGACGAAAAGGATGAGATAAGGTACCCGCTTCTCATGTGCAACCCCCAAAGATATGCCTCGATGGGCATGAAGGATCTTGCAGAGCACATCATAAGCGAAAGAAGCACACTCTCCCTTCCCGTCCGCTCAAGACGGGAGAGGATGCTCAGGAACAAGCTCATGCAGAAACGCTTCAGACGCAATTTCATTCTCTTCATACTTTCCCTTCCTCCGGGAAGTGACGAAGTAATGGACGCCAGAAACTATGCACGCGTCTTCCAGACGGATGAGGCTGCGTTCGCCCGTCTTCTCTTCCTCAAGAACGAGGTGATAAGACACAGCTATCCAGAAAGGGAGAGGAATCTCGAAAAGGCCGCAATGCACTGGCGTCTGATGGCCAGAATCAAGAACAGCATGTACAGAGCGTCAAGCAGGGAGGAGTACCGGGTTCTGAAGGAGAACTACATGTCACAGGCAAGATGCCACCGCAACCGCATAGAGGATGCCAACCGCTCAGTGAAGGGAATCATCCACGAGGACATCGCATCTGTTCTCGGTCTCTCGAGAAGCACGGTAAGCATGGGAATCTGCCTGATAAGGCGCGAGCTGGAGAGAATAAGTAATTCAACTTTCAGCTGATTTATTCTACAATCATTCCATGAAACTCTATTTTGCATCAGGCAACGAACACAAGAAGAAGGAGATGATGAGGCTCCTCGGAGGCTACAGTCTAACCCTTCCGAAGGAGGAGGGAATAGCGTTCGACCCCGACGAGAACGGGGAAACGTTCATCGACAACGCCGTAATCAAGGCAAAGGCCCTTTACGACATCGTGCACCAGCCGGTTCTCTCCGACGACTCGGGTCTCATGGTCAGGGCCCTGGGAGGAAAACCGGGAATACACACGGCACGCTACGGTGAAGAGGAGAAGGGACGAAGGCTCTCGGACAGGGAGAAATACATGCTTCTTCTTGAGAACATGAAGGGCGTCGAGGACAGAGCGGCGGTATTCTGCTGCGCAGTCTGTCTCTATCTCTCCCCCAGCCGCATCTATGTAATCCAGGAGAACAGCGAGGGGAGCATCGCGCTCTCCCCTTCCGACGGAAACGGAGGTTTCGGCTACGACCCTGTCTTCTACAACAACGAGGCGGGATGCGTCGTCGCAGAGCTTGAGGAAGGAGAAAAGGACAGATACTCCCACCGGGGCAAGGCCGCACGCATAATGAAACTGTTATTGGAAAAGGAAATTGAAAAGATATGATGGAACGTAAAGATCAGAAAGTAAACGACACATGGGATCTCTCTGCACTCTGCACTGGCAGAGATGACTACAGAAAGAAACTGAAGGAACTGGAGAACAGGCTTCCTTCTCTCGGCGAATACAGGGGAAGACTGGGTGAATCAGCGGACACATTCCACAATGCACTCGAAATCTTCTTCTCGTTTCTCCTCGACGAGGAAACGACACTCCACTGGGCCTACCTCAACTATTCTGCAGATTCAACCAATCCGCTCGTCATGGAGGATGCGGGACTGGCGGACATGCTGAACAGCAAGGTCGCGGAGGCGACAAGCTGGATGGATCCGGAGATCATGGCTCTCTCGGATGAGGCTGTTGAATCATATCTTGCAGAAGAGAGAAACAGCGACTACAGAATCTACATCAGAAAGGCAAGAAGGATGAAGGAGCATGTCCTCTCCGACAAGGAAGAGAGAATCATGAGCCTCTTCTCCGCAAACAGAAGCGGTTACCAGCAGGCATTCGGAGATGCGAACAACATCGACTTCGACTTCGGAGAAGTAAGGGGCGAGAAGCTCACCCACTCCACATTCGCCAAGCTCATCAGAAGCGAGGACGAGAGCATCAGGAAGGAAACGTACGAGAAACTCTACTCGGTCTATGAGAAGAACCAGCATGTCCTCGCCCGCATCTACGAGGGATCGATAAAGAACGACATCTTCGTTTCACGTGCCCGCGGCTACAGCTCCTCCCTCGAATGCGCACTCTTCCCGGACAATGTCGACAGAAGTGTCTACACTTCCCTCATCGAGAATGTCCACAAGGCATTCCCGTATCTTCACAGATACTATGACCTCAGGGCGAAGATGCTCCACAAGGACAAGCTCAAGCACTATGACGTATATGTGGCAATGGTTCCGGAAGTAAACGGACGCCACACATATGACGAGGCTGTCTCCATCATAAAGGAAGCGGTGAAACCCCTCGGAGAGGACTATTCGAAGACACTCGTGAACGGTCTCACGAAGGGACGCTGGGTCGACCGCTACGAGAACAGGGGAAAGAGAAGCGGAGCCTTCTCCTCCGGCGGCTTCAAGGGTAACCCGTACATCCTCACGAACTTCGAGGAAGAGGTGCTCGACAGCGTCTTCACGCTCATCCACGAAGGCGGACACTCGATGCACTCCTACTTCTCGTCCCGCAGCAATCCGTTCCCCTGCTACGACTACACGATTTTCGAAGCGGAGGTCGCATCGACATTCAACGAGAACCTTCTCTCCCACTACCTCATAAAGAACGCAGAAAGCAGGGAAGAGGAAGCATACCTCGTCTCCAAGCAGCTTGAGGATATTGTTGCGACATTCTTCCGTCAGACTATGTTCGCAGAGTACGAGCTCCTCTTACACGAAGCGGCGGAGAACGGAACACCTCTCACAATCGACTACATGCGAAAGACATACAGAGGCTTACTCGAAGCATATTTCGGTCCCAGACTCGAGTTCGAATCCAATTCGGATATGGAAGGACTCAGGATTCCGCATTTCTACAACGCATTCTACGTCTACAAGTATGCAACCGGAATCGCAGCTTCGATAGCACTCTCAGAGAGAGTTCTGAACGGCGGTGAAAAGGAGAAGAACGACTATCTCACGTTCCTCAGATCCGGCGGCTCACGCTACCCCATCGAGGCCTTGAAGGTTGCAGGCGTCGACATGTCGAAGAGCGATGCAGTCAGAGCTACGGCCGAACACTTCAACGCGCTTCTCGACAGACTCGAGGAACTCACGAAATAAGAAAGAGACTCATTCAGTCGATACGGAGGGCGGTTATCCTGCCCTCCTTTATTATGAATGTGATTACGCTTCCGCTCTCCCTGTCAAGGACCTTCACCTCTCCGTCGCTTTCGACGGAGACAAGGAAATCATCAAGAGGAAGAAGGGACGAGAGAGAATCGGAATAAGAGAGAGCAAACGGAACGGGAGACGATGTGTACCTTTCAAGCCATTCGTCGCTGTACTGCCTTTTCACAGCTGACCACACAAGGTACTCGCTGCTTCCCTTCTCCGGGGAGACGCACACGCGGCCGATCTTTGACGAAACCGGCTGAACAGAAGAGAAAAGCAGAAATGCCGAGAGGAAGACGGCTGTGAAAACGATGATTCTTTTCATGCGCCCAGTATATATGAAAAACCCGCTCTGGTGATATAATAATTCACGATGAACAGAAACGAAGCACAAGACATACTCAACAGGGGTTTTACGCACTATGTCAAGGATCCCCTGTGGCAGAGCATTCCGATGACAGGTCCGCTCAAGGCACTCATCGAAGTCAGAGACGTACAGAAGCTGGCCCGCATAAAGCAGAACGGCCCCAGCTACCATATATATCCGGGAGCGGTACATACCCGTCTGGACCACTCCATAGGTGTCTATCACCTCGGACGCCAGATTCTCCTTTCCCTTTCGAGGAAGGCCGATACGCTTCCGTTCACGGAAAGCGGAATCATGAGTTTCCTCTCCGCATGCCTTCTTCACGATATCGGACACTTCCCCTACGCACACTCGCTGAAGGAACTTGCGATAAGGGAGCATGAGGAAATCGCGGCGGACATGATCATGAACCGCACGGAGCTCAACACGGCCGTGAAAAAGACCGGCGCCGACCCGGCTGTAACGGCGGCAATCATCGACAAGGACCAGCTTACGGGAGACGAGGAGACCCTCTTCTACAGAAACGTGCTGTCGGGAACACTCGACCCCGACAAGCTCGACTACCTCTCCCGTGACGGCTACTTCAGCGGTCTGCCGTACGGCAAGCAGGATACCGATTTCATAATATCGTCGCTCTCATATTTCCAGGGAAGACTCTGCCTTGAAAAGGCTGCTGTATCGAGCGTGGAACAGATTCTCTTCTCCAAGTACATGATGTACCGCTGTCTCTACTGGCATAAGGGAGTAAGGGCCGCGACATGCATGATCAAGAAGGCACTTTCCAGAGCCCTCCTGCAGGGAACAATCAAATACGATGACCTGTACTATCTGGATGACAACGAGTTCAACGAGCTCTGCCTCTCACATTCCGGAGAAACTCCGTCCCTCGTTCTGGTCGACAGGGTCGAGCACAACGACCTTCTTGAAAGAAAGGCGGAGAAAGAATATACGGAAGGCGGAAAGATTGAATGTGCTGCAAGAAACCCGGAGACGAAGGAGGAGATGGAAAAGGCAATCTGGGAGAGACTCAGATCCGTCTACCCCTCTCTGGAGGAATGGGAGGTCATCATCGACATTCCGGAGCCTATAAGCTTCGAGAGCCACATCGCGCTTCTTGACGAGGACGCAAGCGTGAGAGATATCGAGGAGGATGACATGGTATTCACGGGAGAGGTCTCTCATCTCTTTCAGAAATGTCTGAGGCGAGTCGCTCTCTATCTGCCTCAATACATCGAAAAGAAGGACGCAACGACGGCCCTCGCACGGGCTTCGCTATGAACGAAGAGAAACTGAGCTACAGAGACATTCTCAGAGGCGACATCCCGCCATGGCTCATGAGGTTTCTGAAGGGTGTCGGAAAGACCGTCAGCACATACTCCATGATAGACGACGGAGAGAAGATACTCATCGGCGCATCCGGAGGGAAGGATTCGCTTTCACTTGCCCTCGCCCTCGCCGTCAGGAGACGCTACTTCAAGACCCCGTACTCCCTTGAGGCGGTGATGATAGACTGGATCGAACACCCGATCGACCCGGAATACCGGGAAAGGATAAGAGTCTATTTCGACGATCTCGGAATTCCCCTCACCATACTCGACGAATCCCAGTTTCCTTCGTCATTCAAGGACGACTTCAACTGTTATCTCTGTGCACGGAACAGACGCCGCATACTCTTTTCATGGGCACAGGAACACGATATAAGGCGTATAGCGCTGGGCCATCATCTTGACGACCTTGTGGAGACAACTCTCATGAACCTCTGCTTCCGCGCAGACTTCTCGACGATGAAGCCCAGAATGGACTTCTTCGACGGAAAGATCGAAATCATCAGACCGCTCATCGAGACGAAGGAGAACGTGACGAGAAGGATAGCTGCAGCATACGACATTCCCGTCATAAAGCCGGTCTGTCCGTATGACCAGACGAACGTCAGGGCAAGACTCAAGGGGATAGTATCAGAACTCTGCCATATAGACAGACTCACCCGTGAGCATATCTACAATGCACATGATTTTTCCTCCCTTAAGAAACAGTGACTTATGGAGAAAGACGGCTTCATGTGCTATTATTGACCAAAGGGTATTTTTTATGAAGAAGATTACAGCCTTACTTATTCTGCTTTTACTGCTCGTTTCAGTTACATATGCTTCCACAACCCTCACCTTTTCAGGTGACTGCACTGTCGTCGGAGCAAACGGAAGAACCATCAGGAAGTCAGATGTTGAAATAGATGAAAAAGGCATTGTCGTCGTAGCCGAGAACGAGAAGATAACGGCAGCAGGAGACGGCATACGAGTCATAATCGGAAAGGGAACGATCGCAACCCTTCTCGACGACGGTTCCGTCTTTACTCTCTACGTCGTTACAGGCGAGGGAGCAGTAGTCACCACATCGCCCAGAAGCATCAGAATCTACACTCCGACAACGCTCACAGAGGCGGAAAACGAAGGTGACTACTACG
The DNA here is from genome assembly GCA_964552905.1 of uncultured Spirochaetaceae bacterium. GTDB lineage: Bacteria > Spirochaetota > Spirochaetia > Sphaerochaetales > Sphaerochaetaceae > Ornithospirochaeta. The sequence goes on along the minus strand of CAZKIT010000003.1, from coordinate 32,934 downwards.
TCAGGAGTACGGAAGACGAAGAATACTTCTTCAACCATTCCTCCTCTGAAGTGAAGACCTATGATGCAATAAGAGGCACATACACCCAGGTAGCACCGGGCAGCGGGTACGACATAATCACGAAGAGCACACTCTCTTCGGAAAAAGAAGAAGAGAAAGAAGATGAAATCATCGAGATAAAGACCGAAGAACCTTCTCCGGAGGTTGCATCTCTTCCGAGAGTACCGGCTGCTCCTGTATTCGCCGGTGTGGAAAGAACAGTCACACTCATCGACGAACCGGTAATCACAGAAGCGGAAAGAGAAGCCGAAACGGCAGCGGAAAGTGTTTCTGAAGGCGAAAAAACCGCAGCAGAGGAAGAGAAGAAGAAAACAGCTTCATCTCCCTCCATCAGGATAACTCAGACACTCGTCGACATCGACGACGAGAACGATAACTGATGAGTTCAATCACTCTTCTTCCTCCCCGCCTTTCATCCAGAATCGCGGCCGGCGAGGTTATCGACCGTCCACAGGCGGTACTGAGGGAACTTCTCGACAACGCCATCGATGCAGGTGGTGACGAGATAGCTGTCTCCATCGACGGCGGAGGAATCGACAGAATAAGGGTGAAGGACAACGGATGCGGGATAGAGAGAGATGATGTTTCGATCATTGCCTCACCGCATGCGACAAGCAAGATAAAGACCGAGGACGATCTCTACAATATAAAGACCCTCGGTTTCAGAGGAGAGGCACTCTACTCCATAGGTGCAGTTGCAACGCTCACCCTCTCCACCTGCGACAGCAGAACCGGAACAAAGTCAACAGTAACGATAGATAACGGAGAGAGGGGTGAGATACTCTCCTCCGGACCGGAGAAGGGAACAGAGGTCACGAGTGAGAATCTCTTCTACGACATACCTGCAAGAAGAAGCTTCCTGAAGCGCAGCAGCACGGAAGCATCACTATGCCGCTCGCTCTTCATCTCCAAGGCACTGGCATTTCCCCGGATCGGCTTCACTCTGACAACAGACGGCGCACTCAAGCTGCGCTGGAGCAAGGGACAGTCACTTAAGGAAAGGGTGATGATGCTCTACCGTGACTATTCAATCACGGAGAGTGATGTCTGCTACCTCGAAAGACAGGAAGGTGAATACAGGGTCCGCATCGTTGCCACATCAAGCGCTGTGAAACGCTCGGACAGAAAGGAAATCAGAGTATACGTCAACGGACGTCCCGTCGAGGAATACTCGATAGTACAGGCCGTAATCTACGGCTACGGGGAGCTTCTCCCGGGAGGAAGCTTCCCCTATGCGTGCGTATTCATCGATGACAGCCCCGAACTCGTGGATTTCAACATACACCCCGCAAAAAAGGAAGTGAAGCTCAGGAATCTTCCCGACGTTCATCATACCGTATCTTCAATGCTGAAGGAGGGAATCGAAAGAAGGATTCCCGAGATAAAGAGCGAAAAGCAGTTCTATCTCTTCGAAGGGGCGGAAAGATCGGAGAACGGAAGGAAGACCGCCTCTTACGGCTCGATCTCCACTTCTGCGAAAGAGGAGGAATCTCCTTCTCCGGACAGGAACGGGAGTATAAGACAGGAATACACGGAAAGAAGCGGAAGAAAACCGGGAGAAGAGAACCTTTCTGAACGTATCGCAGCATATACTCCGCGTGACAGGGCCTGGCTCGAAAAGGCGAAGGAACTCAAAAGAGTCAGAGAAAGTGAAGCGGTAAGAGCGGAAGAGAAAAAAGAGGAAGACAGTCTCAGAGATGAGATAATATACATCGGTCAGGCCTTCAGGCTCTTTCTGATCTGTGAAAGAAAGGGCGTTCTGTACCTTGTCGACCAGCATGCGGCACACGAGAGGATACTCTACGACGAAATAGTCTCGCAGAAGACGCTGCAGAATCTCCTTGTTCCGATAAAGATAGAGGTGGACGACATCACGGATGCATATCTCGACAACCACTGTCACATCTACACGAAGCTCGGCATAATGCTTGGCCGTGTCTCAAAGGGCAGCTGGGAGATAACTGCAATACCAGCCGTATGCAGGGGAATCGAGGACAAGATAACGGACTTTGTGATGAATGCGAAGTCCGATGAACATGAGCTGGAACAGAACCTCTTCGCCACGATGGCATGCAGAGCCGCGATAAAGATGGGAGACGAAGTCGACAGGCATACAGCCCTCGGCATTCTGGAAAAGGTGTTCGAGATGGATGAGCCCTGCTGTCCGCACGGACGCACATTCCTCATAAGGCTGACAAAGGAGAATCTCATGAAGATGGTGGGACGCACTCTCTAGAGATTGAACTCGGCTCTGAGTGTTATCCTGTTGGAATATCTGTCGGTATATTTCACAACGGCCCGGTCGGCCTCCTCCCCTTCACTGACAGTAAATCCCTCACGGTCATAATAGACAATGTCTGCATCATCCTTGCGTGACGCATTATCGAATGTATAGTTTCCCTCTTCCTTCTGCATCGGAATACTGGCATCAACTTCACTTCCCGAGGCGGAGTAGATGTAGATTGTGTAATCACCCTCCTCGAAAGCGGCCCCGTCTGTTATTCCGAGGGTATCCGAAACGTAATACGAGCCGTTCTTTTCAAGTCTTCCGTCCCATCTCAGATCTCCGTCCGGAGAGACGAGGAGAAATGTATAGCTTTCATCATCTGAAGGAGACGAAAGCGAAAGCTTCAGCACAGCCTCCTCTTTTCTCCCGTCATCAGACACATATATGTTCCTGTACAGAAGATATGACGAGAGAGAGAAACTCTCCTTCGTACATGAAAAGAGAACAAGTGAAAGAAGACCAATGAGAATCAACCTACTTTTCTTCACACTCTTTTTCCTTGAGCATCATTCTCACCGGATTTGCATATGTATTGAGTACATAATTTCTGAGATCAGGAGAAAGATGGTTGAACCTTCCCAGGAAAGCATTCATCTTGAGGGGAGTGTATTCGGATGAGAATGTGTGCGAATTCTCGAGATAGTCGTAAGCCATGTAGTTCGTGTCGTAGAGCTTGTACGACAGATGAATCTGTCTGTCTATCTCCGCTGCGACCTCCTCGGGAGTGCTCAATTCCTTCGTAATCGGACTTCCTATCGAGATATGCACATCGCCCTTCTGGCATCTGAGCCCCTTGACCATGCTGATGAGATCCTCATACTTCTTCTTCTCATACCTTCCGTCGTTCATCTCCTTCTGAATCTCTTCCCTCCCCTTGTTGATGTCATTGGGGTCGAACTGATAACTTATGGCGACCGGAACGATGTTGCACGCTTTGATGAGATCTGAAAAACTTACGCCGCTGTCTCTTTTCGAAAGATAGAGCATCTTGATGATTACAGGATGTGTAAGGTCGATTCCGTCCTTGCTTCTTCCGCTCTTCTGGGCAACCCAGATGGACTTGTGTTCTTCAGTTACAGTCTCGACGAAGTACTGTGAAAGCTCAAGGGAGGCCAGATACTTTTCCCTCATCGGCAGATTTCTCTTAACTATGATTCCTCCGTTCACACGGAAGAGGTCCTCGACGAACTGATTCACCATGAGATTGTCTCCGACAGCCATCTCACAGAGAGGCTTGTTTAAGAGAAGCAGTGCATAATCAAGAAGCATGCAGTCCAGGATGATGTCCCTGTGGTTAGAGATGAAGAGATAACCCTTATCAGGATCAAGGTTCTCCCCTCCCGATACCGTAAAGTTCGTCATCGTGTTTCTGACAACTGTCGGAATGAAGTAGCCGGCAGTTATGACATGCTGGAATTCGTCATAGGAATGGACCTCCCCGAGCTTCGATGTTATGTCACTGACGACCGAGGAAATGGCACTGAGGTCATTTCCCGCCATCATGCATGCGAATGCTCCGATGTACTCCCTCTTCGAAGAGAGACGCGCTATGGCATCATCGAAGTCCCTGCCGAAATACGGCTGTATATCTTTAAACGAATCCCTGTTCATTGTTAAAACCTCAAATATGATAAGTGCAATTATATATAATACGGGGAACAGGGACAAGAAAATTCCCCTCTTCGAATTGAGAGGGGAATTCGTAGGAAAAGTACAGCCTTACAGAATGTACGGAACGAGGAGATTGTGTGACTGATAGACCACGTATGTCTCGACATCCAGTACAGAGGAGATCTTCGTAAGTTCGTTCGAGAAGAAGTTCAGAAGAGAAAGATCCTCCTCCTCACTCAGAACGAGCTTGACAATGAGGTCATAGCGGCCGGTGACCACGGCAACGGAGACGACACCGCGCAGAGACATGAACTCCTCCGCCTTCTTAGCAAGCTCCATCGTCGACAGTTTTATACCCATGTAGATGACCTGCAGACCCGGAACGAATTCCGGATCTACCATGCCGGTAATCTTCAGGACGCCGTCCTCAAGAAGCTTGTTCGCCCTGCTTCTGACGGTGTTCTCGGTGATTCCCAGTTCATCCGCTATCACGGAATACGGGCGTCTACCGTCCTGCAGAAGTCTTATTATAGCTTTATTCGTATCGTCTATTCTCTTAACCATGGCTCCCCCCGCTCTATCTCTCAGACAAGACCTTCCTTGTGATACTTCTCGATTGTTGCGAAAGTCTCCTCTCCGATTCTGAGAAGGTTCTCTTCGCTGTTTGCTCCGACATGCGGAGTGAATGTGACGTTCTTGCATGCAAAGAGCGGGCTGCCTGCCTCGAACGGAGGCTCTGATGAGTAGACGTCTGTGCAGAACCAGGAAAGGTCACCGTTCTGGAGAGCTTCAGCGACAGCTGCTTCGTCGACGCACTTGCCGCGGCCTGTGTTGATGATGACGGGCTTTCTTGTCATCTTGGCGATGAGGTCCTTGTTGACCATCTTCTCTGTCTCGGGTGTGAGAGGAAGGTGCATCGAGATGTAATCTGCATCCTTTACTGCGTCTTCGAGGCTCATCATCTCAGCAAGATCGGACTGTGCGACGTACTTGTCGTAAGCAACGACCTTCATGCCGAATGCATGTGCTCTTTCAGCAACCTTTCTGGCGATGTTTCCGATACCGAGGAGGCAGAGTGTCTTTCCATAGAGTTCGTGTCTCTTGGTCTTCTTTGCCCATTCGCCGTTCTTCATTGTCGAATCATAGAAGCAGAGATTGTTCGGCGTGCTGAGCATGAGGCAGAATGCGAGTTCTGCAACAGCGATGGCTGATGACTTGGGTGTGTTTGTCGCAACGATTCCCTTTTCCTTGCAGTAAGGGATATCGATGTTGTCCATGCCGACACCGCCACGGATGATGAGCTTCATGTTCTTTGCTCTGTCAATGTATTCCTTGTTAGCCTTTGTCTTGCTTCTGATGAGAACAACATCTGCTTCCGGCAGTCTTTCGATGTCTGTAGTCACTTCTCCGAAAACGCTGAGCTTTTCCGGGAGAGATTTGTCAAATGCATCTGCAATGAGAATAACCATTTTATATTAACTCCTTTTTTGTTTTTCCGAATGATTGTGACTAGTATCCCATTAAGATTGTGACCTGTCAAATTATTTATTCAAAAAAATATGAAATGCGTTATTTTCATTGAAAAAATTGCGTTTGTACTAATCTTTCTTCTATTTCAGCACCTCTATTCCGCTTATATTGAACTGTTCTTTTCCGACCCCTTTCCACCAGTTGACTTCGGGTGAGAAGACAAATGAGACGACAGAGCCCGGATGGATATCAACACTTTTGTCCGCATTCCACCATACAGACGGCCAGATGTAGCCTCCGCACTCGAGGGAGAGACGCATGTAACGGTCGCTGTTGCCGACATGATAGGCTTCCTTCACTACGGCTTTCGGAACATAGAATCTCAGTTCCCCGTTCTCCTGTCCGAACGGCTGGAAGACGCTGAGAGTCTTCCATATGTCGTTTTCATAATCGTCGTCGGAGAGAACGGCGTCAACCTCCTCCCCGCCGTCTGAGTTCTCATTCTCATCCATCGCCTCGATGTATGAGTAGAATGCCGATGTGAACTTTTCCAGGTTCTCCCTCTTCATCCTCAGTCCCGCCGCAGCCCTGTGTCCGCCGTAGTCATCGAAGAAGAACGAGAATGCGGAAAGCAGGTCCTTTGCATTCCATGGTTCTCTGCAGCGCACGGAGCCGAACACGGCATCGTCCGTCTCGGCAAGAACAAGAGCGGGGACATTGCTGTCGTTGGACAGCCTGCTTGCAATCGAACCCGTCAGACCGCGGGGAATGGATCTGTCATAGACGACGATGAATCTTCCACCTGTCCTTTCGAGCGATTCTGAAGCCAGTGGCGTGACGGAAGAGAGAACCTCCTCCTCATTCTTCTGTCTTGCACTGTTGAGAGAAAGCAGTTTGTCTGTAAGAGATTCAATCTCGGCATATGACGAGGAAAGAAGCAGCGAGAGCGCAGTCTCAGGTTCTCCCATTCTTCCCGATGCATTGAGAACAGGAGCTATCTTGAACGAGACATTCGATGCGGTGACCGGGTGTCCGATGAGACCCTGCTTCGACATCAGATAAGAAAGAGTCTCCGGCGGACGTGTGGAGAGGAGCTTCAGCCCCTTCTTCACTATCAGTCTGTTCTCATCGGTGACAGGCATGAGATCCGCTATCGTCCCGACTGCTTCGAGAACCTGTATTTCCTCAAAATCCCTTGTAAGTTCGGGAAACGAATAGATGGAGACACTTCTGAAGAGACTGACAAGCGTTGCCATCTCCCGGGGAGAATGCGAGTAAAGGGCGGAACGCGACCGCATTGCAAGCTCGAACAGCGACTTTCCCCTTGCCGAAGGCATCACCTTCTCGAGCGACGGTCTGAATTCCTCGAGAGAGATGTCAACACCGTCACCGAAGGCCTTTCTGAGAAGCGAGAGCTCTGTATCCCGGTCAAGGACGACGACCGGTATGCCGGATGAAAGAAAGCCCAGTAGAGGAGATGAATAGAGTCTCCCCCTGTCGCCGATCACGAACTCATCCGAACAGTGTCCCGTCTCCACGAGATTCTCAAGCCTCACTGCATTCACGCTGACCGTTCCGTTTCCGAGAGAGGCATGGAGAAGGATGACAGACGAATTATAGAGGGGAGTACGCGAGAAGAGAAGCGCCCATCCCAGCTTTGCCGCAACAGCGCATCCGGCGAGTCCCGGGAAAGGATAGCCGGAGCCCTCGACCTTCGGGTCGAATACGGCCACTGCCGGAGGAAGCATATCCTGTGAAAGATGATGATCAAGTACTATTACATCGACACCGTTCTTCTCGAGCTTTTTTATCTCCTCGACTGCGCTTATGCCGTTATCAACCGTAATGAGAAGCGTCCATCCGCCTCCGATTATCTCGTCAACCAGCGCGTCGCTGAGACCGTAGCCCTCGTCTCCGTGGGGAAGACGCGTGGAGACATCAGTCGCGCCGAGCTTCTTCAGCACCTTGTACATGATTGCGGTCGAGGTTATTCCGTCGACATCCCTGTCTCCGAAGATCAGGATCTTCTCCTGTTCTCTGCCGTCCGTCGTGTCAAGTGCGTCCTCGATGCGTTCGATTGCGGAGTAGACATCATCGACAGTGAACGGGCTGTGCTGGTAGACGATGTCATCCTCGAGATAGTACTTCACATCCTCCTCTTTGATTCCCCTTCTGCTCATGACGGAGGCAGTCAGTACGGGAAGCGAGAACTTCTCTGTGATGCTCTGTACGTAATCCGTATCCGGAGTGGCCATTGTAATCTTCATATATCAAAATAATTCCTTAACTGATCAGACCGGCTTCGAGGCTCTTCAGCCTTGCCGGGAACGCGTACTGCAGAGAACGCACAAGATAGTTCCTTATCCTTCTCACGGCACCGTCCGAAATATTGTATCCGAGCGCGGTCTCCATATCACTGAGGGAGACCCACATGACATAGCTGCGCGCATTGGAAGGAAGTATCAGCGTCTGGGAAAGAGTATCACAGGAAGAGCATACGGCACTTCCCGTCGTCGTGGAGAAGCCGAGAACTTCGCCATCCTGGTACTCTCTTCCACAAACCGGGCAGCTCTTCCAGTCCCCGCTGAGACCTTCGATGGAAAGAAAATGAGTGAGAAAGTATACGGCGCATCTGTCCGTCATGTCTCCATCCATCCTGTCAAGCACAGACGTATAGAGTCTGTAGACTCTGCCGTCGACGAGGCGTGACTTTATTACAAGCTCGCTGAAGAGAGAAGACAAGGCAATCGAGTCAATGTTATTCTTGATCCACTCGTGCTCCGTGATGATCTCGGTATCCTTGAGATAGATGCTGTTCTCGCTCTTCCTCTCGAGAGAGAAGACTCCCTCCCCGTAGAGCGGAGAGCGGAAGCTCTTTGCGCCGCGTCCCGAGCCGAAGCCCACAGCCTCCAGAAGTCCCATATCGGGCGTAAGTATTGAAATGAGGGCGTTTCTCTCGCCCCTGTTCTCCTTCCTTATTACTATCCCGAGTGTCTTGAAGTCCCTGTCCATCGGGGAAAGTATAGCACAACGGACAGAAAAAAAAACAAGGGAGCCGGAGCTCTCTCATAAAACATCAGAAGTGAGTGCTTCGCATTTACGCTGTCCGCTCTCTCCCGCACGGCACATGTAGACTGCGTCCACGCTCATGCCTATCTGGTCATCTCTTCCTGCATCTTCTTGCAAACGGACAGTCCGTTTTCACACTGTCTCATCTTTTACCGGACACGGGATGCAGAAAACAGCTTTTACAATCGGCACGTTACCATTAAGATAATGGCAATGAAACGTTTTCTCATTCTCATCATCACCATTACTGTACTTCTTCCGCTCAACTCGACAATCGTCCTGAGGGACGACCTCTTCTCGAGCGAAGAGGAGCTTTCCCGGTACGTTAAGGAAGATGTGACGGAGGAGGATGGGGAATTCTACGACGGCATGAAGATCTATCTCCTCACGGGAGGAGAGGGGTCCGCCATCTGGGAGAACTTCGGCCACGCAGCATTCGTCATCGAGTGCGAAGACTGCAGTTCTGTCGCATTCGACTACGGCATCTTCACCTTCGACGAGACATTCATTCCCAATTTCATACTGGGAAAACTCTACTATGAGGTATGGGAGACATATGCGCTCTACCGGATAGTATCGCTGGAGGAGGATGACAGGACGGTATCGATGACTGAACTCGAGCTCGACAGTAACCAGAAGAAGGCACTATACTCCTTTCTCGTCTACAACACCGAAGAGGAGAACAGGACATACCTCTACGATTACTTCAGCGACAACTGTGCAACCCGTCTCAGGGACATCTACTCCTGGGCGACGGGAGGAGATTTCGAAAGATGGCTTAAAAGCCAGAAAGGAAGCGAAAGCATCAGGACAAGTGTTGCCCGTCATCTCTCGCGTTCGACCTTCTTCACGAGCTGGGTCATCAACTATCTTCTCGGTGCCTCCGTCGATGAGGACATAACACGCTGGGAGGAATGCTACCTTCCATCAAATCTGGAGAAGGCGATAGAGGAGTATCAGAACAGTGAGAGCGAAGTGCTTTATAAGACGGAAAGGAGGAAGGACACTCCCGAAAAGTGGCCGTTCCTGCTCTACTCTCTCTTCTTCGGTCTGGCACTTGCCGCACTTTCGCTCACTGCTTCCTTTTCAAGACACCACCACGCAGCCGACTTCATCCTCGGTCTGGTATTCACACTCTTCGGCATAATGAGCATCCTTCTCATATTCTTCGAGTTCTTCACGATTCACTACGTGACCCACGACAACCTCAACATACTCATCATCACGCCGCTGTGTCTCGTGGAAGGAGTGCTCCATTTCATGAGCGCCGGAAGGAGAAGAAGGGAGAAGGCGGTTTCAAAGTGCGCTCTCGTGATGGACGCCGTCCTCGTCGCAGTAGTCATCGTGAGACTCATATTCAGTGCGTTACTGATTCAAAATATATGGGCTCCCGCCGTCACAGCGCTCGCGCTGTACAGTGCAGAAGCCCTTCCCTTCTTCATAAGAAAGAAGTAATCAGCCTTTTACGACCTTGGTTCCCATATCTCCGTAGACTGCGTCATAGAGATTCTCCGGATCCGTTACGATACCCATGTTGCCGGTGGATCTGACAAAGTCCGTGAGAGCCTGGATCTTCGGGAGCATGGATCCCGGTGCGAAGTGGCCTTCGCCCATATACTGTTCCGCTTCCTTTACGGACATCTCGTCGAGAGTCTTCTGATCCGGCTTGCCGAAGTTGAGACAGACCTTCGGAACAGCCGTGCTTATGACGAACATGTCGGCATTGAGGTCCTTTGCAAGCATTGCAGCTGCAAGGTCCTTGTCGATGACAGCCTCTCTGCCGGAGAGTGTTCCGTCAGCTGCCTTGACGACAGGAATACCGCCGCCGCCTGCCGCGATGACGATGATGCCGTTGTCAAGCAGGCACTTGATCGTATCAAGTTCTATGATTGACACCGGTTTCGGGGATGCGACGACTCTTCTCCATCCTCTTCCTGCATCTTCGACGACGCTCCAGTTGTCTTTTGTCTTATGTTCCATTGCAACTTCTTCACTCATGAAAGATCCGATGGGTTTCGTCGGCTTTCTGAATGAAGGGTCGTCGTCCCTGACTTCGACCTGCGTGACGACAGTGGCGATGTTCTTCTTCAATCCGTCTGCCGCCATCTGATTATCGAGAGCCATCTGCAGCTGATAGCCGATGGCACCCTGTGTGTCTGCGACACAGCTGTCAAGAGGAACGGTATGAAGTTCTGTCGAGGCAATCTCCGCCCTGCGGAGAATGTAGCCGACCTGAGGGCCGTTGCCGTGAGCGATGACGACTCTGTTGCCGGCCTTGACGAGGCGTGCGATATGCATTGCCGTCTTGTTTGCCGCATCATACTGTGACTTCACCGTCACGTGCTTGCTGTCTTCAATCAATGAATTACCGCCGATGGCGATAACAATAAGTTTTCCGTCCATTTTTAACTTCCTTTATGGAGAGAATATCACAACTGCAACAAAATGCAACATTTTTCAGGGGGCTTTATGGTTATTTTCAGTTTTTTTCACCGTCCGACCGACGCTTGTCCCTTTTTGTGTTATATTTGAAAATGAATAAAGGACAGACATTTAATGGAAGACAAATTTTCATCAGATACAATCACCGAAATTCCCGTGCTCCCGCTTCTCGAGAGGCCTCTGTTCCCCGAGACGCTCACGACCCTCATGATAGCGCGGACAGCAGATCTCAGAACTGTCAACTGGGCGCTCGAACATGACGGCTACTTTCTCGCCGTCCTCCAGGAGAAGGAAGACGAAAAATCCCTCAGACAGGTCGGAACACTCGTCAAGATAACAAAATACATCAAGCTTCCGAATAACGCCATCCATCTCTTCACCACAACGGTCAAAAGGGTGAAGGTCACCCGCTATGTATTCGGAGACATCCCCGTATTCGCAGACGGAGAGGTTCTGAAGGACAAGCCTGTTTCACAGAAGATCATCCAGCCCTATACGAGAATACTCAAGGACCTTGTGTCAAGCATGAGCAAGAGCGGAGTATTCACAATGGCTACCGAAATAAACATCGCGAACTTCGATTCTCCCGAAGCGGCATGCTGGTATGCCGCATCGGCCCTGGCAACGGCAGGCAAGGATTTTCTGCAGGAACTTCTGGAGGAGACCGATACGCGCAAGAGAATAAGCGCGCTCACATCCTACATTGCAGGAGAGAAGGAGATCCTCGAAAAGGAGGAACAGGTCAAAGAGGAATACATTGACCGCATCAAGGCGAGAAACAAGGAAGCCATTCTCAAGGAACAGATAAAGGCTCTCAACGGAGAACTGAACAATCTACGCGGAAATGCACCTCTTGATCCCAAGGCTGCAAAGAAAGGCGACATCTTCGAGCGTGCGGCGGCAAAGGAACTGCCCGAGCAGTACAGGGATGCCGTCGACAAGGAACTCGAGAAACTCTCGTACCTCGACACGATGAACCCCGAATACATGCTCACGAAGCTCTACATCGAAACCATACTCGACCTCCCCTTCTCCTTCAAGGATGAAGCTCCGTCATATTCCATCACCAAGGTGAAGGAACAGCTGGAGAAGGACCACTACGGCATGAAGGAAGTCAAGGAAAGGATAGTCGAATTTCTTGCTTCACGTCTCAAGGCCCAGAACAGCAAGGGAGCCGTAATATGTCTCGCAGGCCCTCCGGGAGTCGGCAAGACCAGCGTAGGCTCATCCATCGCAAGGGCTCTGGGAAGGAAATTCTACCGCTTCAGCGTCGGAGGAATGAGGGATGAAGCCGAAATAAAGGGACACAGACGGACTTACGTGGGAGCAATGCCCGGAAAACTCATACAGGCCCTTAAGACCGTGGGAGTAACCGATCCCGTCATCCTGATAGACGAGATAGACAAGATGGGACAGAGCTACAACGGAGATCCGGCAAGTGCTCTTCTCGAAGTGCTCGACCCCGAGCAGAACATCAACTACAGGGACTTCTATCTCGATCTGCCATATGATCTCTCGAAGGTTCTCTTCATCGTGACGGCAAACGACCTGTCCAAGATTCCCCGTCCTCTCTATGACAGGATGGAGATAATTGAAATGAGCGGATACACACCTGCGGAGAAACTCCACATAGGAAAGGAATACCTCGTCCCGGATCTTCTGAAGAAGAACGGCCTCACGAAGAAGGAAATCAGGTTCGACGACAAGGCCCTCTCCCGCATCGCGGAAGAATATGCAAGAGAAGCGGGAGTGAGACAGTTCAAGAACGAGATAGACAAGGTCATGAGAAAGGTCGCACTCAGAATTCTCGAAACCCCCGAAGAGGAACGGAAAACTGTGAAGGTCACACAGAATGACCTCAAGACATATCTGGGACTGCCGCCGTTCCCGGGAGACAGGATAGTCGTCGCAGACACAGTCGGCATGGCAATGGGACTTGCATGGACGGCATTCGGAGGCGATGTGATCCCCGTCGAAGCCGTAGCCATTCCCGAGAAGGGAGAGATGAAGGTCACGGGACAGCTGGGAGACGTCATGAAGGAATCAGTGTCGATAGCGTGGTCATCAGTCAAGCACGAAGCATGGCTGAGGGGACTCGACATGAGCTTCTTCCAGAAAAACTCCGTTCATCTGCACTGTCCCGAAGGTGCCGTACCTAAGGACGGCCCGAGTGCCGGAATAACGCTTTTCTCGGCTCTGTGGAGCATGTACCGGGGCTTCCCCGTCAAGGAGAAGCTCGCAATGACCGGAGAGCTCACACTTACGGGAAAGGTCGAGGCAATCGGCGGCCTCAAGGAGAAGATTCTCGGAGCAAGAAGGAACTCGATCAGGGAGATCATCATTCCATACGACAATCTCAGAGACCTCGAGAAGCTTGATGACGAAGTCAAGGGAGATGTAATCTTCCACCCTGTCAAGACCATCCTGGATGTAATAGAGATAGCATTCCCGACGGAGAAGGCAGAGAGACTTTCACAGGAAGAACTCGGTAAGATCACCGAGAAAAACACAGAGAAGGAAGAGGAAGAAAAGGAAGCACAGCTTGCTCTTCAGGCCGAAGCATTCTCAAAGGCGTTCAGAACATGGCAATAGAACTGCTCTCCCCTGCGGGGAACTACGAGAAACTGGAAACTGCATTCAATTTCGGCGCTGATGCTGCCTACATGGGCCTGACGAAGTTTTCTCTCCGGGCCAATGCAGGAAACTTTCCTTCAGATGAACTCGAGAAAGTGACGGAAATAAAGAGAAGGAGCGGGAAGAAGCTCTACTGTACGATGAACATACTCTTCAGACAGCGTCAGATCGAGGAGCTGGAGAAGATGAAGGACGAGATAGCACAATGGCCATTCGACGCATTCATCGTCAGCGACATAGGTACGGTTCCCTTCTTCCAGAAGTATTTTCCGGAGAAGGAGCTGCATCTTTCGACGCAGGCAAGCTGCATCAACAGCGAAAGCGCAAAGATGTACAGAAACATGGGTTTCAAAAGGATCATCCTGGGACGTGAGGCATCACTGGATGACATAAAGAGAATAAAGGACAGGGTACCGGAGGTGGAGCTCGAAGCGTTCGTACACGGCGCGATGTGCATGTCATACTCCGGAAGATGCATCCTCTCCTCTGCCCTTACCGGCCGGAGCGCCAACCGCGGTGACTGCTCGCATACATGCCGCTGGAACTACCGTCTCAATTATGCCCTCGAAGAGGAGGAGAGAAAAGGACGCTACTTCCCGATTGAGGAAGGTGACGGCTATACGGCAATTCTCTCGTCAAAGGACCTGTGCATGATAGATCACATACAGGATCTGAAGGATGCAGGACTCGATTCGCTGAAGATTGAAGGAAGGATGAAGAGCATCTACTACGTTGCCGTAGTGACACGAGCCTACCGCAAGGCCATCGACAACGCTCCAGATATGGACGAGTACAGGAGAGATATCTTCGACGTGTCGCACAGGGAGTTCACGACAGGTTTCTTCTATTCTTCCGACCCCTTTGAAACGAAGACGGAAGACGATGTCTCACGCCCTACAAGTTACGGATACGAGCGCAACTACACTTTCCTCGGATCAATCGGGAAGGAGAAGGAGAAAGGTGTCTACGAGCTGATATGCAAGAACCACATCCAGAGGGGGGACGAACTGGAGTTCATCGGCCCCGATGTTCCTCTTCTGAAAGACGCGGACTACACAATCCTCGATGAAAACGGTTTCCCTCTTCTTTCGCTCGACCATATGAAGAAAGGTTACATAAGGACTTCGCTTCCCCTCAGGGAAGGCTATATAATCCGGAAACTCTCCGACATCAAATACATATAAGGCTGCATATGAAAAAGATTCTGCTGATTTTCACTCTCATCATCTTCTCGTCCGCACTCCTCTTTTCATACACGGACAGCTATGCGGAGTATAACAGGAATTCAGAGTGGCAGGCCCTCATGAAGGCCATCAAGGACAACGACGGAAAAGCGGAGGTCGAGAGTCTCTACAGAAAATATCTCTCGGGCGATCTCACGCCGGAGGAAAAGGCAAGAGCCGAGTACAACATGGTACGATACCTCGTCGACAACGATTACAAGGACGAAGCGGAGGGACATCTGGCCCTCGACAAGGCTGCCGTCGATGAAATGGACGGACGCAGTGACGTACTCGCCCTCATAAGCCGCGCAGACTACTCGAGTGCCGAATATTACATCTCGAAGGACATGTTCAAGGGCATGGAGAACTCATCTCTCACCAAGGAGCTCTATTCATCATACCCGGATGAGATCTATGTCGTCCTTATGAACGCATGGAGACTCATCTATACTCCGCAGATAGCAGGAGGCTCCAACAAGAATGCGATCAAGGAGCTTCTTCCCCTTCTCGACGAAAGGGACAAGATGAGTCAGGCGGACCTCTTCTCCCTCTACGGAGCCCTTGCAACGGCATATTACAACAGGAAGGACTATTCATCGGCGAAGGAATACCTCGCCCTTGCCCTGGACATCTACCATGGTGAGCCGACCATTATAAGTCTCAAGGAGAAACTGAGTAAGAAGTGAAGATCTTTCTAACCGCAATAATGTACATGAGCGCCGTATTCGGTTCCTGGCTTTTTCTGTGCTCTGCACTCAATGCAGTGAGGTTTCTGAAGATAAACAGGAGAGCGAAGAGATATGCACTGAAGCATAATCCCCTGGTGTCTGTGATAATACCTGCAAGGAACGAGGAGAGGAATCTCGGTGTGCTGCTGCAGTCGATGCTTGACCAGGAATACAGGAACATCGAAATACTTGTAATCGACGACCGTTCGACGGACAGAACATGGGAGATCATCGAGGAATTCGAGAAGAAGGACAGCCGTGTAAAAGGCTATAAGACCGGAGAAAAGAGGTACACGACACACGGTAAGATGAATGCCCTGCTGAATCTCATTCCCCATGCAAATGGCGAATACCTTCTCTGTACCGATGCCGACACGACACACCGTCCGGGAAGCGTGCTCAACGCTCTCAAGATAATGGAGAGAGACAGCCTCGACATTCTCTCGGGCTTCCCCGCGGAATATTCCAGATCGTACTTCGCCCGTACGATAACGGCTAGCATGGTCTTCTCCAATGTCTGCATTCCGCACTTCATATTCAACGCACTCAGGGTTTCCTCCTTTGCAATAGGTATCGGACAGTTCATCATGATGAGAAGAGATTCATATGATGAAGTCGGAGGCTACGCAGTGCTCGGGGATCAGATCTGCGATGATCTGGGAATCATCAAGGCATTTCTGAAGAAGAAAAAGAAGTACGAATTCACAGTACTCAGCGACAATGTCTGCTGCAGGATGTACGATACGGGTAAGGAAGCCTTCAGAGGAATCGAACGCTCACTGGCCGGTGTATTCACTCCGTCCCTGTGGATGTTCTCTCTCCTGATACTTGCGGTCATATTTCTCTCTCTGGTATCTTTTGCACCGGTTCTTGCACCACTCTATGTCATATGGGGTGAATACACGATGATGTGGATAATGCTCGCAGGCTGGCTGATGACGAACATCAGCTGGTTCTTCGCATGCCGCAGACTCCACTTCCGCATCTCGACAAGTCTTTCCGGGTCAATCTCGATTGTTCTCATCTGTGTGATGTATCTCCACTGTGTGTATACACGGCTCAGGGGAAGGAAGTTCATCTGGAAAGGCGAAGCGGTCTGAGCACCCTTTCCCGGTGCTCCCGTTCCTGGAATGACAGCATGAAACACACGATAGAAGGAGGATCGTGATGACGACTGATGATGAACTGAAGAAGGAGATTGAAACCTATCTTGAGGAAAACGAAAAGTTCAGCAGATACGGTTTCAGGTCAAGTGCAACAAAGGCTAGAAACGCCCTTTCCGCGATCATGAAGCTGAGTAAGACCAGAAGAGCGGAAATACTCGAGGAAACGAAGAAGGACAGAGAATAAAGAGAGACCTCCCGTGCGGGAGGCCTCATATTCTATTTCGCTGAGTTCAGGATTATCTGAGTGACTCCAGAAGCGCGATATGTTCGCTGCTCCTTCTGATTGTCTCCTCGAATTCGGCCTTCTTGCTTCTCTCCTTCTCGACAGCCTCACTCTTTGCGTGGGAGATGAAATTCTCGTTGGAAAGCTTTCTGTTGCTGCCTTCGAGATTTGACTCGGCCTTCGCCTTCTCACTCTGCAGTCTCTTTATCTCGGCTTCGACATCGATGGCGTCACGGACAAAGACAAATGCCTCGAATCCCTGTCCGTGGACCGGGAACTGTCTCTCGACATCTTCGCTTCCGTCGGTGTCGATGACGAGTGCATTTGAGCCGATGAAGGACGCAATCGTGCTCCTCTCGTCATTGAGGAACGGAATGAATCTGTTGTCCTTGTCAGGCCTGATTACAACCTTTATCTTCTTCTCCGGTCCTATTCCGAGGGAACTTCTCGAAGCTCTTATGACTCTGACTATCTCCTGGAGATATTCCATTGCAGAATCCGCATCGCTGTCATCCCATTCTGCCTTCGCTTCAGGATACGGGGCAGAAATGACATCTCCACTGTGGTTTGGAAGCTTCTGGTAAATCTCTTCCGTAAGGAACGAGAGGAACGGATGCATCATTCTCATCGATATCTCAAGAACGTCCATGATGATGGAAACCTGGATGTTCTTCTCCTCGTCAGTACCATGCAGGAGCTTCTCCTTGCTCGACTCGATGTACCAGTCGCAGAAATCATTCCAGAAGAAGGAGTAAACAGCATTGGCAGCCTCGTTGAAGTGGTAGCCTTCCATTGCCTTGTCGATGGTTCTGACAGTCTTGTTAAGAGAGGAATAAATCCATCTGTCCATGACGGAGAGTTTCTCCGGTGACACATCGACAAGTTCCCTTCCCTCGAGGTTCATGAGAAGGAATCTCGTGGCATTCCAGATCTTGTTGGCGAATCTTGAACCGAGGCGGAAGGAATTCATGTCGATCTGAACATCCTGTCCCTGTGCGGCAAGATAACAGAGCGTGAACTTGGTTGCATCGGCACCGTACTGGTCAATGACCTCCAGCGGATCGATACCGTTACCGAGGCTCTTGCTCATCTTTCTGCCCTGTATGTCTCTCACAAGACCCGTTATGACGATGTCATGGAACGGGGCTACACCGAGGAACTCCTCGCTTGCCATTATCATACGGCTGATCCAGAAGAAGATGATGTCGTATGCAGAAACCAGAGTGTTCGTCGGGAAGAAGCGTTCGAAATCCACGGTCTTCTCGGGCCAGCCGAGCGTACTGAACGGCCAGAGCCATGACGAGAACCATGTATCAAGAACATCTGTATCCTGTCTGAGGTTATGAGAATGGCACTTCGGGCATTCGACTGCATCAGTGCGGGAAACGATCATCTCACCGCAGTCCTGGCAGTACCATACCGGGATTCTGTGCCCCCACCACAGCTGACGAGAGATGCACCAGTCCTTGATGGTCTCCATCCAGTGGAGG
The DNA here is from genome assembly GCA_964552905.1 of uncultured Spirochaetaceae bacterium. GTDB lineage: Bacteria > Spirochaetota > Spirochaetia > Sphaerochaetales > Sphaerochaetaceae > Ornithospirochaeta. The sequence goes on along the minus strand of CAZKIT010000003.1, from coordinate 14,531 downwards.
TATGTGTTCTCCCATCTCTTCGGATAGAAGTTGATGTCCCCGTTTTTCCACGCTGCAATTGCCTTGTCGGCCATGCCGCGCATTCTGACGAACCACTGTTCTGAAAGGTACGGTTCAACGACAGTATGACAGCGGTAGCAGTGTCCGACATCGTGGTTGTACGGTGTCTCCTTGACAAGGTAACCCTGCTCTCTGAGGTCATCGGCAACAAGCTTTCTCGCTTCAGCGGCAGGAAGACCACGATATTTCTCAGGGCAGACGTCGTTGAGCGTGCCGTCGGGATTGAGGATGTTGACCGGTTCGAGGTTATGTCTCTTTCCGCATTCCCAGTCATTAGGGTCATGGGCCGGCGTGATCTTGACCATACCGGTACCGAACTCCTTCTCGACGAAGCTGTCGGCAATGATCGGGATGTCTCTGTCGGTAAGAGGAAGATGAACCATCTTTCCGACAACCGATGTGTATCGTTCATCAGTCGGATTGACTGCCACGGCCATATCGCCGAACATCGTCTCGGGACGTGTCGTTGCAACGGTGATCCATCCGGAGCCGTCAGCATAGGGATACCTGACATCATAGAGCTTTCCGGGGACATTCTCGTATTCGACCTCGTCGTCGGCAAGTGCGGTTCCGCACTTCGGACAGTAGTTCACAAGGTAGTTGCCCTTGTAGATGAGGCCTCTCTCGTAGAGTGTGACGAATGCCTCCCTCACTGCCCTGCTGAGACCTTCATCCATAGTGAATCTTTCATGCTCCCAGTCGCATGAGCATCCCAGCTTCTCGAGCTGGCTCTTTATGATGTCGTGGTGCTTTTCCTTAACCTTCCAGGTTCTCTCTAAAAACTTCTCGCGTCCGATGTCCTGACGTCTGAGGCCTTCCTTTGCAAGCTGGCGTTCGACGACGTTCTGTGTCGCGATTCCCGCATGGTCAGTTCCCGGAACCCAGAGTGTCGGGAGCCCCTTCATTCTCTTGTATCTGACGATTATGTCCTGGAGATTGTTGTTGAGTGCATGTCCCATGTGAAGGACACCTGTGACGTTTGGAGGCGGCATGACGACGGAGAAATGTCCGTCTCCGTCCTTAGGGCCGAATTCACCCTTCTCTTTCCATTCATTGTAGATGCGGTCTTCAAAATCCTTCGGGTTGTAAGCCTTGCTGAGTTCTACGGCTTTCATATTATTCCTCCGTTCGTGGGAAAGTTTACCAAAAAGAATGTGAAGGAACAATTACCAACGGAGGGAGAGAAAGAATAAAGTGCAGGTCGCCCTGCACTTCTTTCAGTTTTCAGTCACTTCAAGGGGCTGAAGACCCTTGATGGAGATATCCACGTTATAGCCCTTGCTGTCAAGATACTGGAGAATCTCCTCGAGGGAATAGTTGTCAAGACTGTCCGTGTTGGAAACATATCTCACGTTGTCCTGTGCCGCATTCACGCTGAACGACGGGAGAATGTCGCTTGTCTGACCGGCATTGTTTCCGAAAAGCATGAAGCCCCCGACGAAGATGAATGTCACGGCTGCTGCAGTGGCTATCATCTGGGGAATGCTCATCTGGACCTTTCTGCGGAAGATGCTGATTCTGTTCTTTTCCCTGAAGAACTTGTTGTCGAGTTTGTTGAATAGGACATCCTTGTTCTTCGAAAGAGTCTCCTCGGAGAATGAATCACTCTGGACGATCTTGTCCAGTCTTTCCATGGAATGGAGAAGATTGCGGCATGTAGCACAGTGCAGGAGATGTTCCTCCACCTGTGTTCTGTAGGGCTCTGCGAGCTCTCCGTCCATATATGCCGACAGCATCTGCAGATCAATACACATCTTTTTCCTCCGAGGCCAGAAGGCTTTCGAGCTTTCTTCTCGCTCTGTGAACCCTCACCTTAACATTAGTTTCAGAAATACCGAGCACCTTTCCGATTGCCTTGTAATCAAGGCCCGAATACTCTTTCAGCTGGATGACCAGCTTCAGATTGTCGGGGAGAGCTTCGACTGCCTCTCTTACTCTCTTCCTCTCCTCTTCCTCGATGACGGTGCGCGCAGAGTCAACATAGTTGGCAGTCTCGCTTCCGGGCATCTTCTTCACCTTCTCGACAAGCTGAAGCTCCCTCTTGTTGTGCTTCAGGTGATTGAGGGCGAGGTTCTTAGTCACTCTCAGGAGCCAGTACTTTGCATCGTCCATGCTCGGAAAGCTCATGTTCTTGATGAAGAAACGTTCGAATGCTTCCTGAACTATGTCCTCGGCAATCTCCTGGTTGTAGACGATATGTATGCTGACCTGCATCAGCAGGGTGTAGTTCTCATCGTATACTTTCCTGAAATCGTCCCGATTTGTACTTTTTATTTCCATCTTACTAACAATTTCCCTTAGTAAAGGTTACACCGATTTTTCCAGAATCGCACCCTTCGGTGTATCTTTTACGACGTACCCCAGAGAAAGCAGCTCGGCCCTGATTGCGTCAGCCTTCGCCCAGTCCCTGTTCTTTTTTGCTTCGGCACGTTCCTCAAGAAGCTTCCACTCTCTTTCTCCGCCGATTCTTTCACTGCTCTTCGCTTCGACCGCGTCCAGTCCGAGACCGAGGATTCTGTCATAGTCATAGAGAAGAGCAAGCTTCTCGGCTCCTGTGATTTCCGCATCCTTCAGCATCATCCACATCTGGGCAAGAGCCTCGGGAGCCCTGAGATCGTTGTTCATGGCGTCTCTGAATGACTTCTTCCAGTCCTCCGCCTTTCCGGAAAGGGAGGTAGCAGGTGCATTGTCCTTCTTGAGGGACGCGACTGCCGATACCAGTTTTTCTCTTGCGCTCTTTGCATGGTCAAGGGCCTCCCAGCTGAACTTGAGCTGGGTGCGGTAGTGTCCGGAAAGACAGAAATAACGGTAGTCGAGCGGATTGTAGCCGTGACTCACCACGACAGGGAGAGTAAGGAATTCTCCGCTCGACTTGCTCATCTTTCCCTTGTCGTTGAGAAGGAACTCCCCGTGACACCAGTAATTCACCCACTTCTCGCCGGTTGCAGCCTCACTTTGCGCTATCTCATTGGTGTGATGCACCGGAATCGCATCGATGCCGCCGCAGTGAATGTCGAAATGAGGTCCGAGATACTTCATGCTCATGGCCGAGCATTCGATATGCCATCCCGGATATCCTCTTCCCCACGGACTGTCCCACATCATAGCCTGTTCACCGAACTTCGAATTCGTGAACCAGAGTACGAAATCCTTGGGATTGCGCTTGTTGCCGTCGACTGCGATGCGTGCGCCGCTCATCTTCTCGTCCTGACTCTGGCCCGCAAGCTTTCCGTAGTCGTCGATTGTATCGATGGCGAAATAGACGTTTCCGCCGGAAGTATATGTATGGCCCTTCTCCTCGAGAACCTTTATGAGGTTTATCATGTCCTGGATATGATCGGTTGCCTTGCAGACGACGGAAGGCCTGATTATGTTGAGATCCTTCTCATCCTTGAAGAATGCCTCCGTGTAGAATGCGGCAATGTCCCATACGCTCTTTCCCGTCTCACGGCTTCTCTTTCCGAGCTTGTCTTCGCCGTCGTCACCGTCGCCTGTGAGATGTCCGACGTCGGTGATGTTCATGACGTGCGTCACCTTGTAGCCGTCATATATGAGTGTCCTCTTGAGTATGTCTTCAAAGATGAATGTCCTCAAGTTACCGATATGTGCATAGTTGTACACAGTGGGACCGCAGCAGTACATCGATACCCTGTTTTCCCTGATGGGTACGAATTCCTCGACCCTGCGGGTCATCGTGTTGAATAGCTTCATATCTTGCCTCCACATGGTATTTATCTCATGATTATACGGTTTTCACCATTTTTGATAAAGATTAACCGGAAAGGCTAGTATGTATATGTGTAAACCCAGCTTGATGTCCCGGATGACGAAAGACTGAAGGTGAAGGAAGACGATGCAGATGCAATTGTCCTTTCGACGGAAACGGATAATTTTCCGCTCTCCCATTTCACAGAGGCACCGCCACGGCTGATGAGTGCGTAGATGCTGTCCTTTTCCGTGTTCCATCCGAGTGTCAAACCCATCCATTCAAGTTCGATCTTCTCGCCCCTCTCCGTTTTTCCGCCGGAAAACGTCTTGGTGACAGCGTCGGAGAGCGTGAAGTCTCCGAGATTCAGTTTTCCGTTTATCCTGTACTCGTAGTCCCTGTACTCCCTGATGAAGACAGGGTCGGGGGAATATCTGAGTTCATGACTGACTGAAAACGAATCGCCTTCGAGGGACGCCGAAAAGAAGGAGTACCATCCGTCGGCTCGCCGGCTGAACGCCTGGACGGTGCCTCTGCCGTATGTCAGAGTAAGACACCTGACTGCAAGAGAGGTGCAGAAAAGAGAGGAAAAAGCCCCCCGTAAGGAGAACGATGACATGACACGGGCGGAGAAGAATGACGACTCATAGTCACCGAAAAGCCAGAACGTGCTGCGGTCGGTGCGGAGACGTACATCCTTCTGATATGACCCGTCGTCCTCCTCTGCGGCGTATACAAGGCCTGCTGTCCACTCATCGTTTTCGAAGACAACTCCCGCTCCCTCTCTTTCCCCGTAGAATGAGAAAAAGGAAAAAGAGGAGTAAGAAAAGCATGTGCCTACAGTTCCGCTCTTGCTTCCTGCCCCGGAGAATGAAGGAGAGAGAGAAGAAGATGAAAACGGATGATCGAGAGAATATATGATTCCCCCTTTCTCCATCGCCCCGAATGAGAATAAAGGCAGTTCCAGGGAGATCTCCTCCCCGGAAATTGCAGCATTTACTCCGTCACCCCTCATTCCGACTGTACCGTCAGAACAGACAGAAAAGGAAAAAGAAGAAGCCGGCATCAGCGGAATAAGGAATAACAGAGGAAAAAGGAAAAATACCTTCATACACTTATATAAGGTCCGTACCCCCTTTTTTCTGTCAAAGAATCTCCTAAAATTCCACATTTTTTTACAATCTGTTCATTTTTCGCACCTTAATAAGTGATACTGACTATACCAATTCCGCTCAAAAAAGCTTTTTTTTGAATCTCAGATGTGGAGATTTTTCCATTAAGGGATTATCATCGGCGTAAGATATCAAATCATAGGAGATACATAATGGTAATTCTGACCCTGAACTGTGGCAGCTCTTCTGCCAAATACCAGGTATATGACTGGGACAACAAGGATGTTCTCTCGGTAGGTGTCGTCGAAAGAATCGGAGAAAAGGTTTCAACGATTGAACAGAAGTCCAGAGGCAAGGAGGAATTCAACGCGGAATTCTCCTCTCCCTCTCATGCCGAAGCCATCGACTACATTCTCAAAATGCTCCAGGATCCCACATACGGCTGTATCAAATCCCTCAGCGAAATCGGAGCTGTAGGACACAGAGTTCTCCATGGCGGTGAAATGTTCAAGAAGTCTACTCTCGTAACCGACGAAGTCATCGAGAAGCTCAAGACTCTCATTCCGCTCGGACCGCTCCACATGCCGGGAAACATCATGGGAATCGAGTGTGCAAGAAAACTCATGCCAGGCGTTCCGCAGGCAATCGTTCTCGATACTGCATGGCACCAGACAATGCCTCCGGAGGCATTCATGTATGCCGTTCCATATGAGTGGTACGAGAAGTACAACGTACGCCGCTACGGTTTCCACGGCACAAGCCATCTCTACTGCGCAAAGCGTGCCGCTGTTCTCCTCGGAAAGGAAAACAAGGACACGAATGTCATCATTCTCCACGTCGGCAACGGCGCTTCCGCATGTGCCGTCAAGAACGGTGTATGTATCGACACATCAATGGGTCTTACTCCTCTCGAGGGTCTCGTTATGGGTACACGCAGCGGTGATATCGATCCGGCAGTCATTCCCTACATCTGCAACAACGCAGGTTATACGGTCCAGGAAATGGACACAATCCTCAACAAGAAGTCAGGACTCGTGGGTCTATGCGGAAAGTCAGACAGGCGTGATGTCTCCCAGATGGCGAAAGAAGGCGACAAGAAGGCTCAGCTCTGTGTCGACATGGAATGCAGAAGACTCAAGAAGTACATCGGTGCATACGCAACACTTCTCGGAAGAGTTGATGCAATCGTCTTCACGGCAGGCGTCGGAGAGATGGGCGAAAACGTCAGACTCGGCGCAACTGAAGGTCTCGAGTTCCTCGGCATCAAGGTAGACCCGAAGAAGAATGATCTCTCGCACTGCAGGAATGCGGAGACATGCATCAGCGCAGATGACTCGAAAGTCAAGGTTTTCGTCATTCCGACAGACGAAGAGCTCGTTATCACAGAAGACGCATATGCCCTGATGAAAGGAACATATGATGTCCATACGAACTTCCACTACTCCTTCGAGGATCCCAACTACGTGAACAAGGCCCGTGAAAGAGGACTTGTCAACAACCTCAAGAAGAAGCCGGAGATTGCATCCATCATTGCATATCCTCCGAAGAAGTCGAACTGAATCAAGGAAGGGTGTCCGAAAGGACGCCCTTTTTCATACTGTAGATTTGGATTATATTCACAATATTATATTCCTTTATAGGAATCTTAATATAGCACTTTAAACATAAATCACCATTTTTCCCTCCTATATATCATATGGATCAGGAAAAATTCGAAGACATAGTCAGGGAGAAACTGGGCATCAGATATCTCCGGCCGTATCAGACTCTCATAATCCGCCATATTCTCGACAACGAGGAAGCGGGAAGAAGGACGAATCTCATCGCATCCCTTCCCACAGGAAGCGGCAAGACCCTCTGCTTCACGGCGCCGATGCTCTTCATGAAGGGAGTTACAGTCTGCATCTATCCCCTTGTCGCGCTTATCAGCGACCAGGAGAAGAGATTTCTCAGATCAGGCTTCAACCCGGTCGTTCTTAAAGGCGGACTGACAAGGGATGAGAGACAGGAACGGATAAGGATAGTGAAACGCGGGGACAGCAGACTCATTGTCACCAATGTAGAGATGCTTCTTTTTCTCATCAGGAACGGTGAACTCGAGACTCTGAAATCCTCTATCGAGACAGTCGTGATAGACGAGGTGCATACAATTCTGGAATGGGGAGAAAGCTTCCGTCCTTCACTACTCGAAATCGGAAGCATCATCGAGTATCTAAAGCCGAAGAACATCTTCGCCTTCAGTGCAACCATAAACAGGGAAATCGGAAGGAAGATAATCTCAACGGTGTTCAACGGGGAGAAACCGTATATCGTTCACGGTTCTGCGGACAGAGAGAATATATATTATCACGCGGTAAGAACACTCAGCATGGAACATGACATGCTTAAAATACTGTCGGACAGGGAAATGCTTCCATCTGTCGTATTCTGTTCATCACGCGAAAGGACTGAAATATGGTCAGAAAGACTCAGACAGAAAGGATATGACAGCCGCTTTTATCACGCACAGGTTGACAAGGAGAAGAAAAAGGAGACTGAAGAGTGGTTCATGTCATCAAAAGACGGTGTTCTCTGTGCAACGATCGCCTTCGGGATGGGAGTTTCAAAGGACGACATAAGGTCCGTCATCCACACTTTCATTCCCCCTGATGCATCATCCTTTCTCCAGGAATCCGGACGTGCCGGCAGAGACGGTCTTGAAGCTCACTCCTTCATACTGTACAGCAGCAGTGACAAAAGCGGACTTGTGTCCGTATTTTCCGGGAAAGAGTGCATAAGACGACTTCTGCTCGAAAGGATGAATGAGGAAGTGGAAAACATGGAATGCCTTGCCTGCAGTCACTGTACAGAAGACAGCTATGTTCCTGCAGGAGAAGCTGAAATAATCGGCTATATGAACTACTGGGGGATAATGACCGAGAAGTGCATAGCAAGATCTCTTACAGGCATTTCACTCCTCTCGCACTCATTCTCCCTGCGTTCCTGGACAAGAGATGAAGTCAGAAAGGCAGTCGCTCTTCTGACAGAAGAAGGTAAACTGAGAAGGCTCGGTCCTTTCATCATCATTGCACATAATGTATAACTGATTGACGAGAAAGGAAAAAAACATAACAGGATAGCCTTTTGACCTTTCATTGTCCCCGGATTTTTCCATATAGATGCATTTTACTCTTTCAATTCCGTTCTGATGGAAATAGAATTAAGCCATGTACGAAGAACTGCACGCAATATACCCCTCGCTTTACGGCTCCGTCTATGACGAAAAGGAAATGGACAGGAGATTCTCATCTCTCATAAGGAAGCACGAAGAACTTTTCGGAAAGAAGAATCCCATGATTTTCTCTGCAGCCGGGAGAACCGAAATCGCAGGTAACCATACCGACCATAATCTCGGACTTGTCATCGGGGCTTCAATCAATCTCGATACGATAGCCGCAGTCTCTTTGAGAGATGACGATACCGTTATCCTGCATTCCGAAGGCTTCCCCCCATGCTCGATATCACTTGACGACCTGTCGGTGAAAGAGACGGAGAGAAACACGACAGCATCACTTCTGAGAGGAATTGCGGCGGCATTCAGAGAGAGAGGATCCGAAGTCAGAGGATGGGAGGCGAACATCTCATCTTCCGTTGTCGTAGGTTCGGGGCTCTCATCCTCTGCATCCGTCGAGGTCCTGATAGCCGAAATCTTCAACAGCATCTCGAACGGCGACCGTCTTTCTCCGCTTGAAATTGCCAGAATCGGGCAGTATGCGGAGAACGTCTACTTCGGAAAACCTTCCGGGCTTCTTGACCAGATATGCTGTGCAACGGGAGGATTAGTCGGAATAGATTTTGCGGACAGGAACAATCCCCTTGTCACACATCTGAATCTCGACCTGTCCCAGTACGGACTGAACATGGTCATCACCAACACCCACGGCTGTCATGCAGACCTGACGGACGAATATGCTTCCGTTCCTCCCGAGATGAGAGAAGTTGCCGCATACTTCGGAAAGGAAAATCTCAGAGAGGTCGAATTCAGTGACTTTCTCTCATCGATGAAGGATATCAGGAAAAAGATCGGAAACGACAGAGCTCTTCTCAGGGCATATCACTTCTTTACGGAAAACGAGAGAGTCAGGTTCATGATCGATGAAATCAGGGAGGATGACATAGATACATTCCTCTACAATGTCAATGAAAGCGGAACCTCATCATTCTGTTTTCTCCAGAACGTCTACCCTTCCTCCTCACCGTCAGAACAGGGCCTTTCGCTTGCCATAGCGCTGAGTCAGAACATTCTCCAGGGAGAAGGTGCAGTCAGAATTCACGGAGGAGGCTTTGCGGGAACGATACAGGCTTACGTACCGGACCACATTCTCAAAAGATATGTCAGGGAGATGGAGGAACTCTTCGGCAGCGGTTCCTGCACGCTGGTTTCATTCAGAATGAAGGACGTCTCCAGAATAATGTGAATCCGCAAGACTAGACAATATCCGGCAAGTGAATAGAATCAGAGCGTATGCAAAAACGGAAAAAGTTGGAAAACGCCCTGACTGAAGGCTCGATCTGGCAGCAGATTCTGCTCTTCTTCTTTCCGATTATGTTCGGAACACTCTTCACGACCCTGTACAATACAGTGGATGCAGTCATTGTCGGCCAGCTTCTGGGAAAGGAAGCTCTCGCGGCGGTAAGCGGCGGAACAAGTACGATGACGAACCTCATAATAGGTTTCTTCACTGGTGTCGCATCAGGTGCAGCAGTCATCGTTTCACAGTTCTACGGAGCAGGCAACGAAGAGCGGGTCTCGAAAAGCATCCACACTGCAATCGGTCTGTCCATCTTCTTCGGAATAGCAATAACGGCAGGGGGTTATCTGCTGACTGTTCCGCTGCTTGTTCTCATAGAAACACCCGATGACGTGCTACCTCTCGCAACAGACTATCTCCATGTTTATTTTGCAGGAGCACTTCCTCTCATACTCTATAACATGGCCTCCGGCATATACCGTGCATTCGGGGACTCGAAGCACCCTCTCTGGTTTCTCATCATAGGTGCCGTTGCAAACATATTCCTGGATATTCTTTTCATATCGGTATTCGGACGTGGAGTCAGAGGAGCCGCCGAGGCAACGGTCATCAGCGAGATAATCAGCGCCTTCATCACCCTGCTGTTCCTGTGGAGAAGAAGAGACTGCTGCAGATATTATCTCAGACGTTCATTCGATGTTGATCCGGTCATTCTGAAGAAGATGCTGCAGCTCGGTCTTCCCGGCGGTATACAGTCAATCATGTACAACATATCGAATATGATAATCCAGACAAACGTCAACAGATTCGGGACTGACACTGCTGCAGCCTGGGCATCATACAACAAACTTGACTCGATTTTCTGGATGATTGTGAACGCATTCGGTATTGCGGCCACGACATTCGTAGGGCAGAACTACGGAGCCGGAAAACTCGACCGGGCAAGGAAAGGAGTGAGAGACAGTCTCTTAATGTCCGGTCTGACGGCTGTCGTGATGACCGCACTCTATCTCACACTGGGCCAGTTTGCCTTCAGACTCTTCACTTCAGACGAAGAGGTAATAACCATAGGCATGAGGATTCTCAGAACGATTGCTCCTGTGTTCATACTCTATATTCCTATAGAAATCTTCTCGGGAGCACTCAGAGGCGTCGGTAAGACGCTCATTCCGACACTGTTCACGGTATTCGGAATCTGCGGTCTCAGGATGATATGGCTCAGCATTCCCTGGTGTACAGCCACAATAGAAAGAGTAATGTACTCGTACGCCATCTCATGGGGTCTCGTATCATTACTCTTCCTCATCTACTACAAATCAACCGATGTCTACGGAGAGAAGGTTCAGAAGAGGCTGTGATAGTCACAGCCGATGCTCTTGGCCCTGCTCTCCTTTCTCGTTATTTCATAGAGATTCTTCGGAATCGGGACGGTGACTCCGAGAAGGGGCTCTACGATCGTTTCGAACTTGGCAGGATGTGCGGTGGAAACAACAATCGATGCACTGTCGCCGAAGTGGTCCCTTCTGACTCTCTCACCACATGCGGTGTGCGGACAGATTATGTATCCCTCCTCGTCGTAGACCTCCCTGATGGTCGCTCTTATCTCATCGTCGCTTACAGAATATGCAGTGACGTTTTTCCTGAAGAGAGAGAATGCGGGATAAAGATCAAAGAGCCTCTCCATATTTGAAGGAGCCCCCACATCCATTGCGTTGGCCAGCGTCCTGACACTGTCGCGCGGCCTGTATTCTCCGCTCTCCAGATAGTCGGGAATCGTCCTGTTGGCATTGCATGCAAGTACTATTCTCTCTATCGGATATCCGATTTCCTTCGCCCAGTATGCACCGGTGACGTTACCGACATTGCCGGAGGGAACGATGAAGAGAGGCTTCACCCCGAACTTCTCGACGAAGAGAGTGGAAGCATATGCATAATATGCCATCTGGGGAAGAAGCCGCCCGATGTTTATCGAGTTGGAAGAACTCAGGGACGGAGAATACTCGGGGTCCATGAATGCGTCCTTGACCATTTTCTGGCAGTCATCGAAGTTGCCGTCGACCTCATACGATTCAATGTTGCCGCCCCATGTCGTCAGCTGTGCTCTCTGCCTTTCTGCAACTCTTCCTTTCGGAAAGAGAACCTTTGCGGAAAGGTTCTTGCGGCCGTAGAAGGCTGCAGCCACCGCGCCGCCTGTATCTCCGCTCGTTGCGACGAGTATCGTCTTTCTTTCCCCCCTCTTAACAAGGAGACGTTCCATGCAGCACGCAAGGAATCTTGCACCGAAGTCCTTGAATGCGCTTGTCGGTCCGTAGATCAGTTCCATGTAGAGGTATTTATCCTTTGATTCATGGAAAGGAAGCGGGAAAGAGAATGCATCGCGGCATATATCCAGAAGATCCCCTTCAAGTTCATCCCCCTCGAAGAACGGTCTGACAGCCTCATACATTGCATAGCTCAGGCCTTTTGTCAGCGTAAAATCGGGACTTACAGAAGGAAGCTCCGTCGGAACGAAGAGACCTCCGTCTGGGGCAAGGCCCTTGAGAATCGCTTCCGAAGCCGAAACGGCTTCACCAGTCTTGTTTCGTGTCGATACGTACTTTATCATGACAATCTCCTTGTGACTTAGATTTTGGATCCGAGATATGCGCTGAGTCTGAGGATATCCGCAAAGATACCTGCCGCAGTCACCTCCGGTCCTGCTCCCGGGCCCTGTACTACCAGGGGCTGATTATGATAGCGCTGTGTCGTGAACTGTATGACGTTGTCCGTTCCCTTGCTCTGGCTGAAAGGATGCGAGAGAGGGAATTTTCTGAGTCCGACGGAACATTTTCCTCCGTCGACCGTACCGACATACCTCAGCGCCATGCCTTCCTTCTTAGCCTGAGTGTAAAGTTCGAGCATGTCATCATCCATTTCGCCTATGCGTGCAAGGAACTCCTCACGGGAAACGGATCTCAGACTCTGCGGAACAAGAGACTCGACGGGGAATGAGCTTACCTCACTCTTATAGCCCAGTTCACGCGCAAGAATGACAGTCTTTCTTGCAACGTCCATGCCCGACAGGTCGTCTCTGGGATCGGGTTCGGTAAAACCGAGTTCCTTGGCCTTGAGAACAAGAGATGAGAACGCCACTGTTCCGTCGTATGTTGAAAAGAGCCAGGAAAGCGTTCCTGAAACCATACCCTCGACTTTCTCGATTGTGTCTCCCGTCTCCCTGAGATCCTTGAGTGTGACGATAATCGGGAGTCCGGCTCCGACAGTCGTCTCATAAAGGAACTTCCTCCCTGTTCTCCTTGAAGCGGAGAATATGGCCTCATAGTTCTCATACGGTCCCGACGGCGCCTTCTTGTTCGGGGTAATCACATGGAATCCCTGTTCGATGAATGATGTGTACTGTTTCGCCCTCTCCTCGCTTGACGTCGCATCGACGAGGACCCAGTGAGGATAATAGGAAGCCTTGATATGCGAAAGGAAGACCTCTTCATTGTAGGGAATGGAATACTGGGGGAACTTTTCTCTCCACGTGGAAAGATCGATTCCTTCTTCAGAGAGCATCATACGGCTGCTTGTTGCTATACCCCTGACTCTGATGTCAAGGTCGAATTCCCTCCTCAGTCTCTCACTCTCACGTCCTATCTGGTCAAGAAGCGTTCCGCCGATGTTTCCAGGTCCGAAAAGCCCGAGAGAGAGGGTCTGTGCAGACATGAAAAACACAGTATGGAGTGCACGCTCCGCCTTGACTGCGTCGTCTGACGCTATTACAGCGCTTATGTTCCTCTCGCTCGAGCCCTGTGCGATTGCACGGACGTTGACTCCCGCTCTTGCCAGTGAAGAGAAAAACTTTCCGGCGACACCTACACATCCCGGCATTCCCTCTCCCACGACGGCTAGAATCGAAAGGTTGTCCTCGCAGTCGACGGATGAAATCTGATGTGATGCGATTTCCTTCCGGAACTCTGAAACAATTGTCTCCCGCGCCTTTCTGCTCTGGGAGCGGGGGATGGCAAAGCATATCGAATACTCACTTGAAGCCTGGGAAATGAAAATCACGCTTATGCCTTCGTTTCTGAGCGCAGTGAAAAGTCTTGACGACACACCCGGCACACCGGACATACCTGATCCTTCGACGTTTATTAGAGAGATGTTCTTGACGACGCTGAAAGCCTTCACTCCGTTTTTGTCTCCAGTTGCCTCCCTCTTTACAGTCGTTCCCTCTTCCGCGATGTCTCCCCACCATCTGAGAGAAAGGGTAAGGCCTGCTTCAAGAGCCGGGATGAACGAATGGGGATGTACGACGGGAGCGCCGAAAAAGCTGAGCTCGGTCGCCTCGGCATAGGAGAGATTCCTGATGATATGCGCATTGGGAACATCCTTTCTGCTTGCAGAATAGAGCAGAGACTTCTGGTTCCAGAAGACAAGCGGACATGCAAGCGATGCGGCGATAAGTGAGGCACTGTATTCACCCCAGCCTTCCTCGTCCCTTTCACGGCCGGAGGCATCCCTGTCATCATCGCAGTAACTCAGTTCACCTGCGACAACTACTGTCTTCTTTCCGCTGATCAGCTTCGCATCGGAGAGAATCTCCTTCTCGCTGAGCACAATCGAGGAAATTCCTTCCTCCTTGAAGCGCTCGAGAAGAATCATGGCAAGAAAAGACGATGTGAGGTTTTCAAGATACTCCTCCGCTCCGCCGTCCCTGCTTTCTAGTATCCAGACAGCTCTGAGAATATCACGGACACTGGAGAATGATGATTCGATCTCCTCCCTGACGAGTGCAGCATGTACGGAAGAGAGAGAAGACGATGCAAGGTCAAGCCAGCCGTTTCTCTTCATGTCGAAAAGATTCCACAGGTCATCCTCTCTTTTCTCGGCCTTTTCAAGGAGGCGTGTGAACGTGAGTTCGGGATTAAGCGGAGGAGGAAGGACAAAGACGGACGTGTCGTCACCACAGAGACTGACGACTCTGATGAGTTTCTCGATTCCCTTCGATGTAGAGACCATCGAACCTTCAAGCGCATGTACCCTTATACTCATTTGCATCCTCCCGTTTAAAAAAAGAGGACCCCTTTTCGAGAGGAGTCCCCGTCTTTTCATTCTTAGAAAAATCTAATCCTGTTATACAACTTTCTGGACTTTTCCTGC
>CAZKIT010000002.1:24059-42234 GCA_964552905.1 uncultured Spirochaetaceae bacterium | reverse complement strand
TCAGGTGTTCTCTCTCCGGGGAGGACACTTTTTTCGGCCTTGAGTGGGGGAAAAAGGGGGCTGAAACTAATGGTAAGGAATATAAGAAATATAAGAAATTATATAATTAAAGGGGAAAAAGTGTTGAAAAGTGGGGTAAAGTGGGATAAAGTGTCATATATGAAAGGGTGTAAACCCGTTGGAAGGCTATATGATGCAGTTTCTCACAGGAATGTACGATGGAAAGATAGACGACAAAGGCCGTCTGTCTCTGCCTGCACGACTGAGGACTGCCATAGGCACGGAACAGGTGGTGATTCTTCCGGGTCTGGACGAGAATCATCTGATGCTTATGACTCCCGACTATTTCGAAAACCAGTTCTGTAAGCAGATACTCTCAACCCCACTTGCGCTTATGGACAGGGAAAAGAGACAGCTCGTGAGAAAGCTCATATCTCCGGCGCAGTATGTCGACGTAGATTCCGCCGGAAGAATCAGTATTCCCCAGCGTGCACGCACTTCCCTTAATCTCCTCCCGAAATCAGAGGCACTCCTGGTCGGAACAGGCTATGCAGTCGAAATCTGGAATCCCGAAACTTACGAAGAAGAGGAGAGTAAGGACGATGTGTCAATCAGCGAGCTTGCTCAGAAGATTTATGACGGGGAGGGCAGATAAAGATGGAGTTTCTGCATTATCCCGTCATGCACAATGAGGTCATCGAGAACCTGACACTGCCCCAGGACAGACCTTCCGTCCTCATCGACTGTACGACAGGAGAAGGCGGCCACACAAAGCTGTTTCTTGAGAAATATCCGCTTGTGACCGTCTTCGGCCTCGACAGGGACAGCGAGATCCAGAAGAAGGCTATTGAGAGACTGAAGGATTACGGTGAGAGATTCCGTCCGGTTAATACCTGGTTCAACGATTACCTTTCCCAGAGGGAGAGCGAAAGTGCCGATGCGGTTCTCTTCGACCTGGGTATCTCGATATTCCACTACGAGGAGAGCGAGAGGGGATTCTCGTTCAGAAAGGACGAGGAGCTCGACATGAGACTCGATACCGCCCAGAGCCTGAGTGCGGAGACTGTTGTCAACGAATACTCCGAGGAGGCTCTTGCCGATGTAATCTACAAGTACGGTGAGGAGCGCTATTCGAGGCGCATCGCCAGGACTGTGTGCGAAAAACGCAGGGAAAAGAGGATCGTGACAAGCAAGGAGCTTGCCTCCATCATATGGGACTGTGTTCCGAGAGAGTACAGATACGGACACATCCATCCTGCAACAAGAACCTTCCAGGCACTCAGAATCGAGGTCAACAGGGAACTTGACCGTATCGAGCCTGCACTTACAGAGGCACTGAGAGTCCTTAAGAAGGGCGGCAGGGTAGCCGTCATAACGTTCCATTCTCTTGAAGACAGAATCGTGAAATGGACATTCAAGGACAGAGCGGAGAAGTACGGAGACATAAGGATTCTTACGAAGAAACCGATTGTCCCTACAGATAAGGAATGTGACGAGAATCCTCCGTCACGGTCAAGTAAACTGAGAGTTGTGGAGAAATTATAATGAAGTACAGGGAAGATGAACGCACCAGGCTCGACCTCAGAGCCAAGATTATCATTATCGCATCCATCATAGTGTCATTCTTCGTCGCCCTCGTGCCTGTCTGGCAGAAGGGCATAACGCGACAGAATCACTATGAACTCATTCTTGCAAAGCAGAAGCTCTCCCGAATGGAAGAGGAGGAGAAGAACCTCATCGCCTACATTGCAGAGAATGAAACCATCGAAAGAAAAGAAAACGCAGACCTGATGGCAGGTGTCTGACGTTTTGGTATGGAAGAGGACGGGGATGTACGAAGACAAGAACGCGATAAAGAACATCGGTGTATATGATGACTATGCACCTTCAGAGCGGGAGGAGACCGATACGGAAGGCCTCCTTTCTCCCTTCACGTTTCTTTGCTTTGCCGTAATCCTCGCACTTTTCGGAATCGTCACTCTCTTCAGCGCCTCATACGACAGCGCACTGAGAGGGGAGAAGGCATTCTATTCGCTCTTCATGAAGCAGACTCTGGCCCTCGTCGTCGGTATCTGTGCCGGCACCGGCGTCGCATTCATGAGTCAGAACATCCTCAGACGCATGCACTTTCTCTTCAGTGCAGTCTATCTGATTCTCTTCCTGGTCACAGTCTTCATTACATCCGCTTCACCGTCCTTCATGTACACTTCCGTCATGGGAATGTGCGGATGCATGGCAGTACTGCTCGTCCTATCGGATCTCGTTCCGCGCATCCTCAGCCATGAGAAGAGGGGACTCAGTCTCATTGGCCTTGTTCTTGTTGTTGTATTCTTCCTTGTAAGCGAAGCACTCATCTGCGGTAGCGGCTGGTATATCGTGACATTCCTTGTCATCGTCAGTTCGCTCTCGTGCCTGAAGGTAAGACGAAGCTATATCCTTTACTTCACGATAACAGCCGTAATCGTCCTGGCCTTTCTCACGCTTTCATCGACTAAGCTTCTTTCGTCATTCACTTCATCGCTGTTCCCACTTTCCGACACATCCTACTACTCGTCGGCTCTTCATCTTTCGGAAAACGCAATAACGGAGGGCGGATTCATCGGTGTCGGAATCGGAAACGGACTGTACAAGCTCGGTCTGATTGACGATGTCGAGGGCGAATTCATCTATGCATCCCTCAGCGAAGAGACAGGAATGGTAGGGACCATCATAATAATCTTCTGCCTTCTGATGATTCTCATCATCGCAGTCAGAAGCAGCAGCCGGGCATACAGAAGAAATGAATATTTCATTGCTTCGCTCACACTCGGGGGAGCAGTTCTCCTCTCCTTCACGATCCTTCTCAACATGCTTTATGTTTCCGGACTTCTTCCCGTGGAGGGAGTGCCGCTGCTGCTCTTTTCATATAATCCGGTAAACGAATCGCTTTCAGTCATCTTGCTCTGTCTTCTCTACAAATGCATCTTCAGGATGGGAAGGGAGAAGGACATATGACGAAGAGGACGGCTCTTTTTGTAATACTACTTTTCCTTACGGCGTTGATTCTCCTCTACCTTTCTTACTTTCTGGTGGGGAGATTCACACTTAAGGAATACAGCCTGGATTCCGTTCCTCTGACCTATACAGTCGAGAGCATCATCCTTTCGACTCTTGGCCGCAACAGACTCGGTGTCTCGAGGAGTGACATCAAGGAGAAAATCGAGACTCTTCCGTATGTCCGGAGTGCAGATGTCTCTCTCTCATCCGTTTCTCTATGCGTCAGCGGAGAGAGGGAGGACGGCCTCATTGTCACGGACGGGGAGAATTGGTATTTCTACAGTGCTGGACTCGAGCCGCTTTCAAAAAAGGATGTTTCAGTCCTATACGGAGACTACGCGCTTCTCAGAGCGGACAGCAGTCTTCTCGAGAGCATGCTTCTCTATTCTCCCACTTCTCAAGAAGTGGAGATGATGAGCACTTTGATGGCGTTAAAACGTTCATCCAACTTGATAACAATGGCAGAATATGGCAATAATAAAAACGGTGGATATCCGCTTTCCCTTACATTGAGACTGGACTCCCTTTCATCTGTTCTGATTGTCAGTGAGATATCGGACGCAGAGAGAATCGAAGAGGCTCTTGAACTCATAGAAAACGAATACGCACAGACTGGCTATGTACCGGAGGACGAGACTGAAGTATATGTTCTCTCCGGCGGCAGGCTGATTGAGACGAGGTGAGAAAGGTGGCTGCAGACAGAACTATCGTAGGATTGGATATAGGTACAGGATCCACGCGTGTTGCAGTCGGTTCCGTTTCCAGGGACGGCCAGCTCGTGATCGAGTGCGTTGCGGAGAGACCGAGCGTCGGCGTCAGAAACGGCTCGATAGTCAACATCGAACAGACGATGAAGGTCCTTTCGCAGGTCATTTCGGATGCCGAGGTCCAGGCCGGATGCGAGATATCGAGTGTGATAATCGGACTCGGCGGAGACCATATCAGGGGAATAAAGTCCAACGGAGTCGTGGGAATCAACAGCAAGGACCAGGAAATCACCAAGGACGACATAAGACGTTCCATCGACGTCGCGAGGAACATCCAGCTTCCGCAGAACATGGAGATACTCCATTCTCTGGTGCAGGACTTCTACGTCGACTCGCGTTCCGGCATCAAGGATCCCGTCGACATGCTTGCTCACAGACTCGATACCAAGATTCTGCTTGTTCTGGGTTCTTCTCCGATAATCCAGAATCAGAAGAAGTGTGTCCAGAAAACGGGACTCAACATCCAGAAGATCGTCTTCCAGACCCTCGCCGATGCCGAGGTCGTGCTTTCGGCGGAGGAGAAGGATATGGGTGCCATCGTCATCGACATCGGTGCAGGCACCACGAACTATATCGCTTATTCGGCAGGTTCTCCGATTCATGTCGGCGGAATCAACAGGGGAAGCGACCTCGTGACAAGTGACATCTCGTATCTTTTCCAGCTTCCGAAGACCGCATCCGAATCGCTCAAGATCACCGACGGTTCATGCTACAGTCCGGGAGTGGGGAAGGATGAAACGGTGGTTACACCGTCTCTCGGCGGAAAGCCCTCGATAAGGATGCCAAAGAAGGAATTCGCGAAGGTGATCGAGGCAAGGATGGCCGAGATACTTCTCATGGTCCAGGAGGATATGCAGGAGAACAACGTGCAGGGGACATTCGGCGCTGGTATCATCCTTGTCGGAGGCGGTGCACTCATGAGCGGCGTCACCGAACTTGCCGCGGAGATTTTCCGTCTGCCGGCAAGAATCGGATTCCCCGAGGCCATAAGCGGACTGGACAGAGCGTACATCGATCCCAGGTATGCCACTGTTCTCGGACTCTTCAAGAGTGAAGCCAGAAGGATGAGGGACTCCTCGGACATCTCCGTTCTCAAGGAGAAGAAGAGTCTCGGCGGAAGAATAAAGGGTTTTTTCGGAAAATTGTTTTGAGGTAAGGTATGAGCTTTAACTTGTTTGATATTGAAGATACAACTACAGGTGAACAGACAACCCCGACAATCATCAAGGTTGTCGGAGTAGGCGGCGGTGGCGGCAATGCCGTGAACAGAATGATAGCCAACGGACTGAAGAAGGTCTCGTTCATAGCTCTGAACACCGATGTGCAGGCTCTTCAGCGCTCGAATGCACAGACGAGAATCGCAATCGGCAAGGAGCTTACCGGCGGACTCGGGGCAGGCGGTCAGCCTGAAATCGGGGAGAAGGCCGCTCTCGAGAGCAAGGAAGAGATAAAGAAGGAGATCGAGAACAGCGATATGGTCTTCATCACCGCAGGAATGGGCGGCGGAACAGGTACCGGCGCAGCAGCCGTCGTCGCAGAGATTGCAAAGGGATGCAATGCACTCACCGTTGCAGTCGTCACCACTCCGTTCTCATTCGAAGGAAAAAAGAAGCTCCAGCTTGCCGAACAGGGTATAGAGAAGCTCCGCAAGAGCGTCGATACTCTCATCATCATCCCCAATCAGCACCTGTTGAACGTCGTGGAGCAGAACACGCCGATCAAGAAGGCGTTCCTTCTTGCTGACTCGGCACTCCTGCAGGCCGTCCAGGGAATAAGCGACCTCATCACGGAACCGGGTGAAATCAACATCGACTTCGCGGATGTGAAGACAGTCATGAAGGGAAAGGGCGATGCCCTCATCGGCCTCGGCTTCGGCGAAGGCACCGACAGGGCCATCGAGGCTGCAAAGCAGTCGATAAACAATCCTCTGCTCGAGAACGCATCAATCGAAGGCGCAAAGGCCGTGCTTGTAAATATCGCAGGTGGTGACAACCTGACGCTCCAGGAGTATCAGGATGTCGTCGAACTCATCACGAAGAACGTGGACGAGGAGGCACTCATCACTGCCGGCCAGTCCTACAATCCCGCACTGGGCGAGAGGATAAGGGTAACTGTCGTCGCTACGGGCTTCGAGCACAGAAGTGTCTCCACAGGTGCCAATGCGACCGACATATTCGGTACGAAGGCCCAGAAGCAGGACACAGTTGAAAGCGTCAGCGAGAAGAGCGTGAGAGAGAGCGAACGGCCTTCGTTCACACAGCAGCAGACTCCGCAGAAGGACGCCGGAGTCATCAACATCAACAGATGGACGGATCTCAAGAATCAGCTTTCACAGAGACAGGGCGGGGCGAGCGACTATACGACTCCGTCGATTCTCCGCATGCGGAACGATGACGACGAATAGCTTTCTCAGGGAGACGGAGAGGGACCTTGTCAATCTCTACTCCGATTCCATCAGTTATGTTTTCCGGCTGTCGGAGAAGACGAGAGAGGTTTATACACATGAAGCCTCTCTCTTTCTTTCATGGCTCGGTGAAGAGGAAATCGAACTGGGAGACTGCACTCCTCTGACCATAGAGAACTACATGGTCTATAGAAAGGACGGCTCGGAACTGGATGAGAGAACGGTGAGCAAGATACTCTCCTCCCTGCGTTCGTTCTTCCGTTTTCTGATGTCCGAGCATATAGTCTCCCGCAACCCGGCAAAGGAAGTGAGAAAGCCGAAGGAGAGGGAGCATCTTCCGCGCACCATCAGCGAAGAGGAGATCGACGAGATAATGGACACGTTCACCTCCGACGAACTGGGCAAACGTGACTATGCTCTATTCGAACTGATATATTCCTCGGGAATGAGAATCAGCGAGGCGGTCTCCCTCGATGTATCTTCATACAGAAGAGACGAGAAATCGATAAGGGTCATAGGAAAAAGGAACAAGGAGAGGATAGTCTTTCTGGGAGATATCTCCGTCTCCGCCCTCGATATGTACCTCAGCTCCGTCAGACCGTCACTCATCAGTGTGAAGAATCCGAGGGAGAAGGCTCTCTTTCTGAACCGTCGAGGGGGAAGACTTACACGCCAGGCTGCACACCTGAGGTTTCACAGCGTCGTTGACAAGCTCGGACTTGACTGCACGATCCACACACTGAGACATTCATTTGCCTCGCATATGCTCCAGAACGGAGCCGACATAAGAAGCGTCCAGGAGATGCTGGGCCATGCGGACATAAAGACAACCCAGATCTACACCCAGCTTGATACTTCTTCGCTTCTGGCAAACTTCGACAGGTTTTCGACTTTGGACGATATTTTTGACAAAAAGGGGAAATGACGGCGTTATATATAATGTGAGAACATTGAGAAACATCGCCGTATGGAATCATAACGGGATAACCGTCAGGTCACTCGGAACACGTCCGGGGGAGAAAACCGTCTTCTTTCATTTCACACAGGGGGGAAGCCAGAGGGAGATGGAAAGCGTCTACATAAGTTCGGTCGAGGCTTTCCTCAACGGATATGATGTGGCATACATATCGGGTCTGGCTCTCTCGTCGGCAGTCGAGAAGGCCGCAGAGGATACATTCCGCGGCTCACTGTATTCATTCCTCCCGAAGGGCCTGGAGAGCGTCTCCTCGTCGACTCTCTCACGTTCCCTCGTCACGGGAGGCGGAGCAATGAGCATCGTCGAAAACGATTCTCTCTATTCATTCGAGGCCCTCCTGGGAGTAACCTATCTTGCATCGTCGCTCTCTGCTGCAACCGTGATGTGCTCGCTCTCCGGCCGTCGTCTTCCCGTCTTCGTCGACAGTGCGCTCAATGAGGGGAAGAGCGTATGCGTGCTGAAGGCGGCGCTCTCTTCCCATCCTCTGAGGGAACTTGTCAGGGATGGTGCCGAGGCTGTCGACACATTCTCGTCATTTCTCTCGTCTCCTGTCTTCATATCATATCCGAAGAAGAACGGATGCTATGGCATTTCGTCCTCCCGCTGGGATATAATGAGAGTCAGGAATCAATGAATAACCGCGAATACCTGGATTTATATCTCACTTACCTCGGGAAAGTAAGAGCTCTCACGAGCCATACTCTCGTCTCCTACGGTGAGGATCTGTCGGA
The DNA here is from genome assembly GCA_964552905.1 of uncultured Spirochaetaceae bacterium. Lineage (GTDB taxonomy): Bacteria > Spirochaetota > Spirochaetia > Sphaerochaetales > Sphaerochaetaceae > Ornithospirochaeta. Next base: position 34,320 of record CAZKIT010000002.1, on the reverse strand, counting down.
ACTGGAGGAATATGCATCATCTCTTTTACTCTCCTGGGAGGACTTCACGGCGGAGGACGCAAGGGAGTATGTGAGACAGATAAGGAAAAAATACAGTGACAGGAGCATCCTGAGAAAACTGACCTCCTCCCGCACGTTCTTCTCCTATCTTGTGAAGAACGGCTTCATCGCCTCCAATCCCTTCGAGGGAATATCCCTCAGGGCGACGCAGTCGAGACTTCCGTCTGTCCTTACGACGGATGAAGTGAAGGAGCTTCTTGATCTTCCGAGAGAGAACTTCCTCGACGAAAGAGACCACATTCTCTTTCTCTTCCTCTACGGTACGGGAGCAAGAATCAGCGAAGCTCTCTCTCTCGATACAGACGACATCGAATGGGGGGAGAGAAGAATCCTCATAACCGGAAAAGGCGGAAAGGAGAGGTTCCTCTTTCTTTCACCCGTTCTTGTCAGCGCTCTCAGGAACGATTACCTTCCGCAGCGTGAGGCGTACCTCAGGGAAAAGGGAAAGAGCGGGGAGAAAGCCCTTTTCATCTCCGAAAGAGGATTGAGGTTGCCTTCTTCCTCGGCGCATATTATCTTTGATTCATACAGGGAAAGACTCGGATGGCAGAAAGAGTTCACCCCGCACACGCTTCGTCATACCTTCGCCACTCATTATCTTGACCGCGGAGCCGACATACGTCTGGTGCAGGAACTCCTGGGCCACGAGAGTATTTCCACAACCCAGATTTATACGCATGTATCGAGGGCGAGACTCAGAAACGTCTACGAATCAGCCCATCCGCATGCGGAAGGAAAAAAGAAATGACGGAAATCCGCGGAACAACAATCTGTGCCGTAAGAAAGGGCGGCTGTGTCGCACTTGCCGGAGACGGACAGGTGACGATGGGACAGTCTGTCTGCCTCAAGGGCAATGCCAGAAAGGTCAGACGCATATACAATGACAGAATCGTCATAGGCTTTGCAGGGAGCACTGCCGACGCATTCACGTTCTTCGAACTCTTCGAGGACCAGCTCAAGACATACAACGGGGATCTGACAAGATCCGCAGTCGAGCTTGCAAAGAAATGGAGACTGGACAAGCAGCTGAGAAATCTGGATGCGATGCTTCTCGCAACAGACGGTGACAAGATCCTCATGATAAGCGGCGTCGGTGATGTTATTGAGCCAGAAGGGGACGTCCTTGCAACGGGCAGCGGCGGAAACTTCGCACAGGCGGCCGCTCTTGCCTATCTTGACAGCGGTGCTTCCTTCTCCGCCGAGGAGATAGCGAGAAAATCAGTCTCGATCGCTGCCGACATATGCATATTCACCAACCACAACATAATCTGTGAAGTATGCGAAGGAAAGGAGAGAAAATGAAATCACTTGAAGTACAGAAACTCGATAACATGACCCCCAAGCAGATAGTGGCTGCTCTTGACAGATACATCATCGGACAGGATGACGCGAAGAAGACCATCGCCGTGGCACTGCGCAACAGAGTCAGGAGAAAGAGACTCTCTCCCGAACTCAGGGACGAGGTCAGTCCGAAGAACATCCTCATGATCGGTCCGACGGGCGTCGGAAAGACCGAGATAGCAAGAAGAATCGCGAGACTTGCGTCGGCTCCGTTCGTAAAGGTCGAAGCCACGAAGTACTCCGAAATCGGCTATGTCGGAAAGGATGTCGAGTCGATGGTCAAGGACCTGATGGCCGCTGCCGTATCGATGGTAAGGGAGGAGATGGCGAAGAGCAGGGAGTCGGAAATAGACAAGAAGGTCGAAGACAGGCTTCTCGATCTTCTCATTCCGTCCCTGAAGATAAGCCCCGATGACAAGACAGCGACAGAGACGAGGGAGAGATTCCGCACACTTTTACAGAGCGGAGCATTTGACGACAAGGAAGTCGAGATGAATGTCTCTCAGAGAGCCAATGTCAACATAATGGGCGGCGGCACGATGGAGGACCTCTCGGAAGCGATGAACTCCCTCAATTCACTCTTCTCCGGAAAAGGCGGGATGCATACGAGAAAGATAACCGTCAAGAGAGCAAGGGAGATAATCAGGGAAGAGGAGATGGAAAGGGTGATAGACCCCGACAAGGCCGTCGACGAAGCGAGGGAGAGAACCGAGGAGATGGGTATCATCTTCATCGATGAAATCGACAAGGTCGCATCCCGCGGCACAACGAGCAATACCGACGTCTCGAGAGAAGGCGTACAGAGGGACATACTTCCGATAGTCGAAGGTACGAAGGTCACCACGAAGTGGGGTGTCATCGACACGACGAACATACTCTTCATCGCCGCCGGAGCATTCAGCATGTCGAAGCCGAGCGACCTCATTCCCGAACTCCAGGGAAGATTCCCTCTCCATGTGGAACTCCATGACCTGACGGGTGATGACTTCTACAGGATACTCACGGAACCCGACAACGCGATGACGAAGCAGTACAAGGCTCTTCTCGGTACTGAAAACGTGAACATAGTATTCGAGGACGAGGCGCTGAGAAAAATTGCCGATATCTCATACACGGTCAACCAGAGAAACGACAACATCGGTGCAAGAAGACTCCATACCGTCATGGAGAAGCTTCTCGAGGAGCTCAGCTTCTCGGCTGACGAGCTTTCGGGCCAGACGATAACAATCACCCCGGCATATGTAGACGAGAGACTGAAGGGCATCGTGGAGGACCAGAATCTCTCGAGGTACATTCTCTAGAGGAGGAAAGATGCAGTACATAACGGTGACGGCCTCATCCTATGAGGAAGCCGTGAAGGAGGCGAAGGCGAAGTACGGGGATGCACTCAGAGTGCATTCCAGACGTGACTATGTCACTCCCGGCGGGCTCTTCACAAGACGGCAGAAGAAATGCGAGATAACATGCTACATCTCGCAGAATGCGAAGAAGAAGGATGACGAGGGGGAGGATATCGACGAATTCGAGAAGGAGGCCAGAACTCCCGACCCCCTCTCGATATCGAAATCCGACAGGCTGAACACCGAAATACACCGCGGAACGAGTGCAGGACTGAGGGAGGCCGAGAGACTTCTCAGCCTCAACTACATCTACGGGCCGCTGAGGGAGCATCTCCTCGATTCTCTTTCGTGTACCGCTGAGGAGTGCCCAAGAGTACTCTCCGAGAAGATAATCGCATCCACGAGGATGGATTATGAAGCCCAGATACATCCTTCCCGTGTCGTCGTCTTCCTGGGACCGACAGGGGCGGGAAAGACCACGACTCTCGCCAAGGTCGCATACATGTACAAGAGTGCGGGAAAGAAGGTCGGTATCATAACGCTTGATTCCTACAGAGTAGGGGCATTCGAACAGATAAAGGCTTTTTCCGAGGCTCTCGACATTCCTCTCAGCATGGTCGGAAGAGAGGACCAGCTTGTCTCCTCGCTCGAAAAGTTTACTTACTACGATCTCATTCTTGTCGATACGATGGGCCTCTCGAGCAGGGACCTCGAACTGAATCTCCGTCTCAAGGGGATGGCGATGCAGCTCATGAAGATGAACACCACCTTTTCCCTCATCGTCTCCGCGTCGATGAAAGAGGAGGACATGATGAGACACTGGGAAAGATACAAGGATGACTTCACCATCAATTCGATAATAGTCACCAAGCTTGACGAATCGAGAACAATAGGAAACGCGCTGTCGTTCGCCTACAGGGTGAATCTGCCGATTCTCTTCTTCACGGACGGTCAGAAGGTTCCCGAGGACCTCGAGAAGGCTTCAACGGACGTGATAGTCCAGAACCTCATCGGCTTCGGACTCGACAGGCGTGCATACCGCGGTCAGCTGTAGTCTCCGAGAGCCTTCCTTATGCTTATAACCGCAGCTTCGTTTTCCTCGCTCATCCAGAGGTGGAACGACGATATGTCAAGACAATCTTCAATGCTGATGTATTCGCTGCGCTGAAAGAGAAGAGTGGCCTCGCTTGTGGAATGGGAATAGCACAGTGACGAGAGAAGAGAGTCGTTCACCTCTCCGTACCATGCGATGATTTCGCCTTTCCTGTTGAGAAGAGCGCATTCTCCCGTATAGCCGAGGGAGGAAAGAATGGAGGAGAGAAGTTTCTCGTAATCCATGTCTATCGTGAGTACCAGGTCCTCCCCGTACACTTCGGTCTCATTCAGAGTGGGGACAGCCGAGAGATAGGAGTTGAACATCTCCTCGATTCCTCCTTCTCCTTCTTCTCCGAGAATCTCATTCATGAAGGAGTAGGGATGTTTCCTCACGCTTTTGCGGGTAATCGTCACCAAAGAGACAAGTCCTTTCTCGACGATCTCTCCGAGAGCCCGGGATGCTTCCGTCCCTTCCGGGATGGGGAAGAATACTTTTCCCTCATCAAGCTCGGCTGCGATTTCAAGCGGGGAAAGGGAAGTGTACGAGCTTATCAGGGAGGCCGCCTGCTGGGAAGAGGCACTGTCCAGAATCAGGAATCCCTCTTCCGTCGAATCGAAGGAGAGCAGATTGCCGTGTCTGTCGTAAACCGTGCCGCGTACGTTCTTCGACGACACCACGGGGTCGCTGTACTTTCCCTTCCTGTCGACCGCAAGCGTTGCTATGCGGACTGCAGAGGTGACAGCAAGAATGATGAACAATAACAGAATAATAAAAGTTCTGCTCTTGTTGCCTTTGTTTTCCATATTGATATAATAAAATCCTGTGCGAGGTTTTGTCGAGAGATGGGAAGATATGATTATGATGATATGCCTGAGCGGAACAGCTCAAGAGGACACAAAGGCAACCGCAGAACAGCTCTCGCAACGGCTTTCTTCATCCTTGTCGCTCTGATAGTCCTTGTTATCTACCTGATAGCGAATCCTGCGGACAGCACTCCTTCAGACGTTTCTGAAGTCAGCGTTCCCGTTGTGGAGGAGAAAACTGCTCAAAAAGACGGGACGCCATCCTCCAAGGAGGAGAAAGGAAAGAAATCACAGGTTCTCATTCCTCTTATTGCTGAAGACTCATCCTCCGTTGCAGAGAGCGCGAGACCGGAGGAAATAAATGGGCAGGACACTTCCGACGTGGCGGAAGAGGAAGAGAACTCTCCCTCGGAAGGCGTAACTTCTCTCTCTGAAACAGAGATGATTCTCCCAGAAGAGGAAACACCTTCCTCAATAACGGAAAAAGTCCCTGAGGCTGCAGAGACTGAAGAATCTTCCCATCAGGATGATATGACAGAAGAAGCAGCCTCTGATGAATCAGAAACAGCATCAATGAATGAATCTGCACTCGTAACGGAAGAGACAACAGCTTCAAGCATTGAAGAGACAGTTTCCCCGGAAGCGGAGACCGAGACTTCTCCGGCCGGTGAAATAACCGGGTTATCCGATTCCGTGACTGAAGAAGAGACAGTCCCGGATAATGAAGGTGCCTACGAGTCTGAAGAGATAATCCCGGAAGCAGCGAACGGAACATCTTCAGATTATTTATCTCCGTCTGAGACAGAGAAGATTGTCCCTGAAGAAGAAATATCTTCCCCGGTAACGGAAACAGCACCTGAGGCTGAAGAGACAGAGCCGGCAGAAACTGAAACAGAAGAGCCTGAAAATGTCAATCTAATAACCGTGATATCTGAATCAGTCGTTGAAGAAGAATCCGCGGCTGACGAAACTGAGACAGTCTCAGGCAATGGATCTCTCGCAGAGCTTGAAGAGATAATCCCCGAAGCAGCGATTGAAACAGCTTCAGATGATGAATCTTCAGCTGAGACAGAGGAGATTGTCCCTGAAGAAGAAATATCTTCCCCGGGAGCAGAAACATTACCTGAAGAAGGAGAACCGGAGAACGCAGTAACAGAGACGGAAACTGAAGCAGAAGAACCGGTCTCCGATGTGGATGTAATACCTGTATCAGGTGTTGAAGAAGAATGTGTGGCCGACGAAACTGAAACAGCCTCAGATAATGAATCTGCCTCACCCTCTGAAGAGGTAATTCCTGAATCGACACCGGAAACAACTCCAGTCACTGAAGAAGAATCCGCAGCTGATGAAACTGAAGCGTCTTCGGGTAATGAAGATGATAATGAAATAAAAGAGGTAATCCCGGAAGATGGATTATCCTCAAATTTAACTGAACCTGTTATCGTCGTTGAAGATACAGCTTCCGTTGAGGCGGAAACAGAGTCCGTTGTACTGCAGACAGAATCAGAAGCAGAAGTATCTCGCTCTGCAGCAGCAGAAGAGATAGTGTCCGATGATTCAGAAAGAGCTTCGGAGATTGAAGTCCCTGCCGTAACAGAAGAGATAATACATGAAGAAGAGATTTCCTCTTCATCATCAGAAACATCTTCTCTTGATGTCGGAACAGCCCATGCAGAAGCGGAGGCAGAGTCCATGGCAGCGGATACGGAATCTGAAGAAGAACAGTCTCCGGTCACTGAACTATTCGAGATATCTGACTCTGTAACAGAAGAAGAGATTACGGCTGTTGAATCAGAAACAGCCTCAGAAGAAGTGACTACTGCAGAAACTGAAGAGCCAGTCCCTGAGGATGAGATTGAGACAGCTTCAGATAATGAATCTCCCTCTGAAGAAGCAGTACCTTTCATTGAAGACAGAGATCAGAAAGTAACAGAGGCTGAGTACGATGAAGGAGAATCATCTTCAACAGATGAAGTAACAGAGGACCCTGACTCTTTAACTCAGACTTATTCTGTGAGCGGAATAGCATCTGCTGCAGATGCTGAGCCGGAGTCTGAAGTAACAGAAACTGAAGCAGAAGAACCGGCTTCCGTTTTGAATGAGATATCTGACTCTGTAACTGAAGAAGAGATTACGGCTCATGAAACAGACACAGTCCCGCTTATTGAAGCTGACTCAGAGCCTGAAGAGATAATTCCGGAAGAAGAGACTGGAACAGCCTCAGATAATGAATCTCCCTCTGATGAGATTGTTCCTGAAGAAGAAACAGCTTCCTCTGTGACAGAAGCAGTACCGGATGCTCAAGATACAGCTCCTGCAGATGTTGAGGTAGAAGAATCCTCTCTTGTTCATGATGAGAGAGTGACTGATTCGTCTGAGGATGTTGTTCCGGACTATGAAGTGTCTGATGGTGAAACAGAAAAAGCAGGGGATTTGAACGGTGAGGTTTCTGAAGATGCTGTCACTCTTTCCGACGGGACTCCTACGGCAGCCGGAGAGAATGAGAAGAGTGAAGAACTTCCTTCTCCAGAAGGCGGGGAGACCTCTGTGACAGAACCTGATCATTCTGATTCATCTGAGGATTCTCCGACCGAGGAAGTTTCGCTGATTTCCACAATTGACGCTTCCACCGTCATTTCCGGTTCCACATCGTATGTCGAGGATGATGTTCTTTACATAAAGGGAAGAAACGGAAGTGCAGTCAGGGCTGTATCCGGTGGTACCGTCACAGACAGCGGCAGGGACGGCAGTCTCAAGTACATCGTCGTCACGGGCGAAGACGGGACGGGCATCAAATACACGGGATTCGAGAGAGTAAGGGTGAAAAACGGTTCATCTGTCAGCACTTCCACGGTACTGGGCTCGATAGGCTCGTCATCTTCTTCGACGATCATGCTTGAAAAGTGTGACACAGAGTAAAAGATAATTCTTTCAGGTGTAATGAAAAATTCTTTCTGGGCGATATTCTTTTCATCTTGATTTACGCCCGGAGAGCTTGGTGTGTACTTCTGCTTCGTAACACGAATTTTCTTGACAATTGAGTTGTACGCCAGTTATATCTAATAACTAGAGTATCATCTGCAGAACAGGAAAATACCGCTTCGGGCTCCATCATCCGCATCGGTCGTCTTTCCTTTTTCTGTCGGAGGGGTTGTGAAGAGGGTTATTTTCTGTACTGCTGTCATAGCAGTTCTTGCTGTGTTGCTTTTTTCATGCACCAGCACCGAGTACCATGAGGAGATGCTTCCTCATTTCTATGTCTCTTTTACTGATTTCTCAAGTAATCAGTATGATTTCGTCGGTAATGTCACCGGCGTCGCCACATTCACCGTTGAAGGTGATGCCTCCGATAACTACGCCTACTCCGGTATTCTTGATCTATATGATTTCGGAGAAACCATGTACGACACTCTGGTCGATGAGGCTGTGGGGAGGGCTGTCTACAACCTGACCCGGAAGGCGAGGAAACTCAATGCCAACATGCTCATACTCCCGTCGTACAGTGTTGATTCCGTTTTGAATGAAAACGTATCAGGGAAAGGCGGGACGGAGACGCTTGTAACTGTCACCGTTTCCGCAGTTGCAGTCAAGCTTCTTGACCGCAGCGGTAATGAACTTGAAGTTTTCTAGCTGATTTATCCATTTCGCCCGGAGTGAAATGGAATTCGTTTTTTGCTTTGTACGATTCCGTGCGTACATAGATGAGGAGTTTCTGCTTCCTTTTCCGGCGATATCTTAATGATCCGGAAGAGGGAAGTCTGAATATAAATTTTGAAATGAAGGGGATTACTGTGAAAAGACTCTTGAAATTCACAAGTATTTGTTTCGTCGTTGTTCTCGTTCTGGCATCATGTGCTACAAAACAGTATGCGATAACCTATTCTTCGCAGTTCATCGAAGGTGATGAATATGATTCGTCTTTTCTGCCTTCAACACCTGACGGCCTGACACAGAGCTATAAGTCTCCCAGCAAGGATACGGAACTTCTTCAGCCGCTTGAGGCAGAAGAAGGCTACATCTTCAAGGGATGGATTGAAAGCGGTGAAGATGAAAACTCTGCCGAACAGACTTACAGTCTCAGAAAGAAGACAAAGGGAGACAAGTCCTTCGTCGCTCTCTGGGATCTGACGCAATACAGTCTGAAATACGAAGTCAGATTCGTCAGCGGCAAAGACTACCCCGATTCCCTGCTTCCATCGCTTCCGGCTCTGCCCGAAAGCTATACGGTTGCAGATGTTGATACATCGATTCCTGCTCTTGCATGTTCCGGTTTTGTATTCAAGGGCTGGATTGTGAAGGGTGAAGATGAAAGCAATGCCGAACAGACATATACTCTGGAAGGCAGTCTCGGAGACATCACTCTTGTCGCACTCTGGGACCTCGAGGAATATGAAGTATCCTATTCCTCCCGCTTCATCTCGGGGACAGACTATCCGTCTTCTCTTCTTCCCGGGACATGGGATGAACTTCCTTCTTCCTATACGATTGCCGATGCCGGCGTCGTCACACTCGGCTCCCTCTCCAGGGACGGCTACATATTCAAGGGCTGGATTCTTGACGGTATGAGTGAAAGCCAGGCTGTCATGAGCTATACCCTTGAAGAAGGCATTCTCGGAGACAAGAATATCGTCGCGCTCTGGGACCTCGAGAAGTACAGTCTTGAATTCACGTCATCATTCACAGGTTCCGCAGATTACCCCGAGTCGCTCGTACCGGATCTTCCGTCGCTTCCCACGTACTACACGCTAAGCGATGAAGGCGCTGTTCTTCCGTCGCTCTCAAAGCCCGGCTATGTATTCAAGGGCTGGATCGAAGAAGGCATGGACGAGAGCGAAGCCGTGCTGACATATACTCTTGGTAAGGGTGAACTCGGAGACAGAAAGGTCGTCGCACTCTGGGATCTTGATGTCTATTCGCTTGAATACAGTGCAAGATTCATCTCAGGTGACAGCTATGACGAAGGCCTTGTTCCTGAACTTCCTGTCCTTCGTGATTCCTATACAATCAACGACGTCGGAGCTGTTCTTCCCGAGCTTTCAAAACAGGGTTATGTATTCAAGGGCTGGATTGAAGAAGGGAAGGACGAGAGCGAAGCTGTCCTGACATATACTCTTGAAGAGGGTGTTCTCGGAGACAGGAAGATCACTGCGCTCTGGGACCTCGAGAAATATGAGGTAACATATTCTGCAAGATTCATCTCGGACGCTGGTTATCCATCTGAGCTTATTCCTGTCCCCGGCGATGATCTCCCCTCTTTCTACACGATTGCCGATTGTGGAAAGTTAACTCTCAATCCTCTCTCTGAGGACGGCTATGTCTTCAAGGGATGGATTCTTGAAGGCATGGATGAAAGTCAGGCACTCCTGAGCTATACGGTGGAAGAAGGCCTTCTCGGAGACAGAAAGGTCGTAGCACTCTGGGATCTTGATGTCTATTCGCTTGAATACAGTGCACGCTTCATCTCAGGTGACAGCTATGACGAGTCACTTGTTCCGGAACTTCCTGTCCTTCTTGATTCCTATACAATCAACGACGTCGGCGCTGTTCTTCCCGAGCTTTCAAAACCGGGTTATGTATTCAAGGGCTGGATTGAAGATGGAAGTGACGAGAGCGAAGCTGTC
>CAZKIT010000002.1:18065-23959 GCA_964552905.1 uncultured Spirochaetaceae bacterium | reverse complement strand
GGGTTATGTATTCAAGGGCTGGATTGAAGATGGAAGTGACGAGAGCGAAGCTGTCCTGACATATACTCTTGAAGAGGGTGTTCTTGGAGACAGGAAGATTACTGCTCTCTGGGACCTCGAGAAGTACAGTCTTGAATTCACGTCATCATTCATAAGTTCTGCAGATTATCCCGAGTCGCTCGTACCGGCTCTCCCGTCACTTCCAACGTACTACACGCTCAGCGATGAAGGCGCTGTTCTTCCGTCTCTTTCCTGTCCGGGATATATCTTCAAGGGCTGGATCGAAGAAGGCATGGACGAGAGCAAAGCTGTCATGACATACACTCTTGAAAAGGGTGAACTCGGCGACAGAAAGATTGCAGCACTCTGGGATCTTGAAGTCTATCCGCTTTCCTATTCTTCCAGATTCGTCAGCGGCACTGACTACGACAAGTCCCTCATTCCGGATCTTCCGTCTCTTCTTGATTCCTATACAATCAGCGACGTGGGTGCTGTTCTTCCCGTCCTCTCGAAAGACGGCTATATCTTCAGAGGCTGGATTGAAGATGGAAGCGACGAAAGCACTGCAGTTCTGACATATACTCTTGAAGAAGGAGTTCTCGGAGAGAGAAGCATCGTCGCACTCTGGGATCTTGATGTCTATTCGCTTGAATACAGTGCAAGATTCATCAACGGTGACAGCTATGACGAAGGCCTTGTTCCTGAACTTCCTGTCCTTCTTGATTCCTATACAATCAATGACAGAGGCGCTGTTCTTCCTGTTCTTTCAAAGCCCGGCTACATATTCAAAGGCTGGATTGAAGAGGGAAACGACGAAAGCGAAGCAGTGCTGACATATACTCTCGAAGAAGGTGTTCTCGGAGACAGGAAGATCACTGCTCTCTGGGACCTCGAGAAATATGCACTCACATTCTCTTCATATGTCGAGAACGGCAGGAACGGCGAAGAAGCGCCGGAACTTCCTGTTCTTCTCGAATGTTACACGATAGCGGACAAAGGCGCTGTTCTTCCTCTTCTTTCAAAGCCGGGTTATGAATTCATAGGATGGGTCGAGGAAGGAAAGGACGAGAGCGAAGCCGTCCAGACATATACTCTTGAAGAAGGAGTTCTCGGTGAGAGATCCGTTGTGGCTCTCTGGAAGACGATCGCCTACAGCATCACATACAGCGCACGCTTCATCCAGGGAGACGACTATTCGTCATACACCGTTCCTCTTCTTCCCGAGCTCCTTAACGTCTACACCGTTGAAGATGTCGGAATATATCTGCCCGAACTCGGACAGAGCGGCTACGTATTCAAGGGCTGGATCGAGGAAGGAAAGGACGAGAGCGAAGCTGTCCTTACATATACTCTCGAAGAGGGCGTCCTCGGAGACAGATCCGTTGTTGCTCTCTGGGACGTCGTGAAGTACCCGATCACTTACGATGAAGACGGTATCATCGAGAACGATCCGCTCCCGCCTGAGCCGGAAAAGGAACCGGAACCTGTTCCGGAGCCCGTCATCCCCGAAAACAGAAAGTCCTACACAGTCGAAGACGAGGTCACATTCATAAATCCGACAAGAGAGGGCTTCACATTCCTCGGCTGGATCGAGAAGGACGAGAGTGTCGAGAACGCCGATGAAGACTACAGAATCGAAATCGGAACTGTCGGAGAGAAGAATCTCGTTGCAGTATGGCACCGCAATGCATATTCGATCACATACGATCTCAACGACGGAGTCTTCACAGGCGAAAGCACCGTTTCCTACATGTACGACGAACAGAACGGCGTGCCGCTTGCATCTCCTGTACGTGACTCTTACATCTTCACGGGATGGAAGGAAAAAACATCGGGAATCGTCTACACTGATGATTTCTCCGATACTGCAGCTGCAAGAGATATAGAGCTGGAAGCACTCTGGAAGCCTGTCGTCTATACAATCGAATACGACCTTAACGGCGGAGAGATGGAAGACGCGGAGAATCCTTCCTCCTACACATACGAGACGGAGACATTCACGCTCATCACACCGAAGAGAACAGGTTACAGATTCACCGGCTGGACAACTGAAGAGACAGTCGATTTCGATCCCGAACTCTTCTCTCTCACGTTCACAGTCGAGAACATCGACATAACAGTGAGAATGCATACAGGGAAGTCCGAATGGGTATTCCCGCTCTTCTTCTCCGAAGCGGATCTCGACAGCGTGGAGGCATTCCTCAATGCGAACTTCCCGGAGGCCGAGACCAGGAGAAACGGAAACATAATCACTCTGGACTACCAGAACAGTGACTCGACAATGCTTGAGAATGTCGTGAGGAGAATCGCATCCGACGCCGGTTTCGTCTTTGAATGCGAAGACAGGAGAACAGAGGAAGTCGGTTACAGCGAAGTCACAATCTGCCAGGGTTCGAGCGGTGACAGAAAATACAGGGCTGAGTGGGAGCTCATCACATACACTCTGACATACGGATCGGAAGAGGACTATGCAGTCAGATTCCCCGCACCGGAACCGGAGATTCCTGTCAACCCGACAACATTCACTGTCGAAGACGATACATTCACGCTTATCAACCCGGAGAAGTTCGGATACGACTTCATGGGATGGGTCCTCGAAGACGAAGAGTACACAGATGCGAAGATGACAGTCACAATCGAGAAGGGCAGCACGGAAGACAGAGTCTACATACCGCTCTTCAGAATCCACGATTACAGCATCACCGTCGACCTTGACGGAGGCGAAGGCGGATATCCTGAAACATTCACGATTGATGACTCTTCGTTTACTCTCGAGAGACCTGTGAGAGAACACTACATCTTCTCCGGCTGGATTGATGCATCCGGCAGTGTAAGTGAAGATGCCGTCATCAACACAAGGGGAGGAAAGGACTGTTCCTTCAGGGCATTGTGGACACCTGTCACATATTCTCTCACATACGATCTGGCTGGCGGCGGATACCTAAAGGGCGAAGGCAACAGCGAAAACTACAATGTCGAGAGTGAAATCACCCTCACATCTCCTGTCCGCCACGGATATACATTCCTCGGCTGGAAGGAGAACGAGGAGAGCGAGCCGGTTGTCGGTCTTGTCCTCGATTCTGAAAACGGTCTTGACAGATCCTTCACGGCTGTCTGGTCAGCAGATGTCCACTCCATCACATACGATCTCGGCGGAGGAGAATTCACCTGTGAAGCTGTCACCTCCTACACGATTGAAGACACTGTTGTTCTTCAGACACCCCAGAGACACGGCTACACATTCCTCGGCTGGGTCAACGCTGACGGCGAGGAGAGAAGCGATGTCGATACATCACTCTGCACCGACCAGGTATTCACGGCTCTCTGGGAGACCATTGAATACAAGGTGAAGTATGATCTGAGAGAAGGCGTCTACGAACGCGGAACGAGAGAGAACATCACGTCATATACGGTCGAGACTCCTGATTTCCTCGTCACAAACCCCGTACGCGACATGTATGAATTCGCAGGCTGGGTACTCGAGGAGAGAGAAGATAAGGACTTCGCAGTCGTTGATTACACAATCGATACCGGAAAGGGCGGAGACCTGAGTCTCGTTGCAACCTGGAAGGAAGCGGAATATGCAATAACGTATGACCTTGACGGCGGCGAGTTCGAATACAGTGACTCCAACAGATCTTCCTTCACGAACTTCGATGAGGAATTCTCTCTCATTTCCCCGTCCAGAGACGGCTATACGTTCCTCGGATGGATTGAAGAGGGAAAGGAAGGCTCGAGACCTGTCGTGGATTACACGATCTGCACTGAAAATCTGAGGAGCGATGTCTCGCTTAAGGCTGTGTGGAAAGAGAATACTTACAGTATTTCCTATATCCTCAACGGCGGAAGCTACGGCCGCGGAACAGAACCGAACAGAACTTCCTACAGAAGAAACGACAGTGCGTTCGTGCTCACCAATCCTGTTCGTGACGGTTACACGTTCCTCGGCTGGGTCAGAGCTCAGTACAGCGAAACAGACGTTCCGTCACTATCCTACATGGTTGACACGTCCTCTGGCGGAGACCTTGCATTCGAAGCTGTCTGGGAATCAGGTGTGTATACAATCACGTATGATCTTGACGGCGGCAGCTACAGATACGGAAATACAAATCCGGAGACATACACTTCTGACGACAGCTTCAGGCTTGCAAAGCCGTACAAGGACGGTTACACATTCCTCGGCTGGATAGTAAGAGGCGACACTGACGAAACTGTCAGGAGCGAAGTGGTGGTAGCGCAGGGAACAAAGGGTGACCTTGCATTCTATGCAGTCTACAAGGAGAACCTCGTCGGCCTGGGAGAAGTCACGAAGATGCAGAAGCAGGTAGTTGAAAAGGGCAAGAACGGCATTCCTAGACCTGACTGGGTAATCGAGGTTCCTTCAGAGAGTGGCTTCCACTATGAGAAGGCTTACGCATCCGGATCGGACTTCCAGACCAACATGAAGAAGGCAAAGGAAGAGTGTATTCAGTATATTGCCGAATGGCTCGGAACAAGCATCACGAACGTAACGAAGACGGTCAACACCGTAACGCAGGTTACTCTGACAATTGACAGAAGCGCCGACATAGAGAATGCTGAAATCGTAGAGTACTGGGAAGACAGCAACGGCGGAATCTGGGTTCTCATGAGAATCGGCTGCTGAGTGTTTTTACAGGGCGGGGGAGTCTTTCCCCTGCCTTAACGGGGTGTTTATGAAAATAAGGAAACTGCTTGTATATCTTACAGTTGTACTCCTTCTTATATCCTCATGCAGAAAGGACGAGCCTGTTGAACAGACTCAGAGCGTTCCGACAGAGGAGGAGACGGCAGCTCTTGTAGATACTGCACTCTCCATATATGAAGAGACGAAGATAGAGGAGAGGCCTGTTGTCTCCGTCATAGGGGATGACAGTGAGCTCTACAGCCTTCAGTTTGTTTATCTTGAGGAAGAGCAGGGTTACTGTGTGGAAAGTGCTCCGTATTATCTCGGTACGCTGAATATCCCTTCGTCTGTCAACGGTATTCCCGTCGTGGCCATTGCCGACTATGCATTCATAGCCAACAAGAGCATTACCGCTCTCGGCCCCCTTCCCGATACCATCAGGATAATCGGAAAGAAGGCTTTCGCGGAGTGCACGAATCTTGAGGGAAATCTGGTACTGCCGTCATCTGTAGAGGAAATCGGGGACTATGCATTCTCTGAAACTTCTCTCAGCGGAGATCTCTTTCTCCCGGATTCTCTCAGAACAATCGGAGAGGGAGTATTCAAAATGAGTGATTTCGACGGCGATCTCGTACTGGGGACAAACGTTGAAAGCATAGGCGACTATGCATTTGCATATACTTCTCTTAAAGGAGACCTTGCCGTTCCTTCGAATGTGAAGAGGATCGGAGACGCTGCCTTCAGAAATACCTGTTTCACATCGCTCATGCTCACTGAGGGACTTGAAACGATAGGGGAGTATGCATTTGCGTACTGCACTGCGCTTGAAGGAGACATCTACATACCGGCGAGCGTCAGCAGCATAGATTCCACGGCATTCGAAGGCTGCCGGGGCATCGACGGAAGCTATCTGATCACTCCTCAGGGATTCTATAAGATATCTGTCTGACAAGAGGAAATTTATGAAGAAAACTATAATCATACTGATAACCGTTCTTATGGTGATGCCGCTTTTCTCGCGCGGCGTGACTGAGAGCGTTTCAAGAGAAGGCGTGAAGGGTATTGCAACCTATCTTAAGGAACTTGATAAGGTCAAAACCGATAAAAGGGTTACTGACGAATCGAGAGATGAAATCGAAGAGGCTGTCTACAACGGAAAAACACTAGACGAGGCTCTGGAAGAATACAGACTGAAGGAAGAGGCTGAAAGACTCGAACTCGAGAAAGCTGAAAGAGAACGTCTCGAAGC
>CAZKIT010000002.1:0-17965 GCA_964552905.1 uncultured Spirochaetaceae bacterium | reverse complement strand
GAAGCAAAGCGCACTGCCGAAGAGGAAGCAAAGCGTGCTGCCGAAGAAAGTGAAAAGACCGTAAGGAATGATTCAGTTACAGCAGAGTCTTCTTCTACCACGGGTAATGCAGTTTTGAAAGCGGAGAGTGAATCAGCTACGGATGACCCTGTATTATGGGGTACATTCACTTACGACGTTTATTCAACGGACGTTGTAGTAACTAACACCACGGCTTCATTCACTGTTCCTGAAGGTATTGAAAGAGAAATCATCGAATTATATCTCAAGCGTCTTGCTTCCGTTTACGACGTCGAAGCGGGGTACGTGTCATATAATTTAACGGATGATTCACTTGTTCTCACATATCCGCGGATGAGTGACGAGTATGTGATTTCAGCTTTCGACGAATTGATTGAAACGCTCTCTGATCTGATTGGTGAATATGCAATTTCTGCTGCTTCTGCAGAAAACGAAGCAGAAATTTCCGATGTACCTGAAAGAGAAGGAAGTGCCATCGGTGGAGCCGGTATCTTTGTCGATGCAGACGGCACAATCAGGGCAGAATTCAACTATCATGACATCCTAAGTGCTTCTGTTGTGCTTGAGAGCGACATGGCAACAGTCACATATCAGGCAGAGTACGTATTCAGATCAGATATCGATGCATTTATGGCTGAAATGGTTGCACAGTACGGCGAAGCTCTCGCCGGCGTCTCCTATGAAGTACCGGAAGACGGAACGCTGGTAATATACTTCCCCTCAGAAAGTGCCGGTGACACGACATACGAAAGGCTTGCTGTTCTCGATGAAGTCAACAGCGCTGTCACGGCATACATCGATGCCTTCGTGGAAAGACTTCTTTCTGACGTCAAAGAGACTAATGTGCGACAGGATGAAGACATTCCAGCTGTTGTAATCACTGAAACTGTTACTTCCTCTGAAGCGGAGATGACATGGTCCATAGTCGGAGCTGTGTTCGATTACAGAGGCGTCCATGCAGAGTTCAGCGTCTATCCGACCTATGCTGTTCTGACACTCCCTGAAGGGACAACCGAAGATGATGTAACATCGACAGCACAAATGCTCTGCTCTGCATACCCTGCTGAGTCAGCTCTGGTTAGTTATTCCCTCGACGACGGCGTACTGACACTTTACTATCCCCAGCAGAATTCTGAATATGTGACGGCTGCAATCAATCAGCTCGGCCAGGATGCCAAGGCCCTTATCGACAGCCTTTATGCTTCCCAGACTCAGAGCGTGACGGAGGAGGAATCTGCAGCTTCCGATGTGATTTCTCCTGAAGCTGAGATGACATGGTCGATAGTCGGAGCAGTGTTCGATTACAGAGGTGTCCATGCAGAGTTCAGCGTCTATCCGAAATATGCAGTTCTGACACTTCCTGAAGGGACAACCGAAGACGATGTCACCTCGATAGCACAAATGCTCTGCTTGGCATATCCGGCTGAGTCAGCTCAGGTTAAATATGTTCTCGACGGCAACGTACTGACACTTTACTATCCTCAGCAGAATGCTGAATATGTCACGGCTGCGATCAATCAGCTCGCCCAGGAGGCCAGGGCTCTCATCGACAGCCTTTATGCTTCTCAGGCTAAGACAGAGGAGAAGACCGAAGAAGTGAGCGAAGTGCAGAAGGAAGAATCTGCAGCCGTTGAATCTGCTGTCGCCGAGAAGAGCGTGACAGAAGCAAAGGAAGAAAACAATGCTCCTGGTAAGCAGGAAGATACAGCAGTGACTGCTTCTGCAGAGGTATCTTCCGATTCTGAAAGCATTGGAACTGCTTCCGGTGCTGAGAAAAAGTCCAATTTCCTTTTCACGTTTGACATAGCTGCTTCTCTGAGAGGCAAGTTCGTCCACTACAAGGGCGACCCGTATCTGTTCCCGTCACTGACAGTTACGTTGAGGGAGACTTTCGTTGACCGTGTCTATATCGAAGCAGGATTCGACACTGTCTTCTATGTCGACAATTCGACTTTCTTCATCGTCGGTTCTCCTTTCCTCAATTCAGGTGTTGTCTTCTCCGTCGGACCGGTTGACTTCTACGCCTATGCAGGACTCAGATTCCAGATTGTCTCAAAGTCGTCAACCGAGTTCACGAGCGGAGTGAAGTGGGCGCTTGGAGCCGGCATCGAATACAACATCAACGATAATCTGAGTCTAGGAGCCGGAATTGAATATTTCGAGAAGAAGAGTCTCTTCAACGTCAGATTCAGATACATTCTCGGAAAATAGGATTCCTGCACGGGTCCTTTTCCCAATGCCCTCCGCAAAAAGGAGGGCATTTGTCTTTATCTCCGATTTTGCTTATATTGTCAGTATGGATGATTCAATGAAACTTGCAGTACTTATCGATGCGGAGAATGTCTCCTACCGGTATGTAGATATAATAATGGATGAGCTGGCGAAGGAGGGGACCATAACCTACCGCCGTATATACGGGGATTTCTCCTCGTCGGGTACGAAGGGCTGGAAGGATACTCTCCTCGAGAATTCGATTGTCCCGGTACAGTCATTTCCGTATACAAGCGGAAAGAACAGTACGGACACGACGATGGTCATTGATGCCATGGACATTCTCTATACGGGGAAGGTCGACGGCTTCTGCCTTGTCTCCTCGGACTGTGACTTCACGCGTCTGGCGTCACGCCTCAAGGAAGCAGGAATGAAGGTGATCGGAATGGGGGAGCAGAAGACTCCTGCAGCCTTTGTCGCTGCTTGTTCCGTTTTCAAGTACCTCGATCTTCTTCTTGCGGAAAGCCAGGGCGATGACAAGAACGGAAAGAACGACTCCAAGGACAAGAGAGTCAGCGGTATTGCCTCCGAGCGTACGATTGCCCGCTTCATCAAGGGACTTGTAGACGAAACCGAGAGCGACAGACTCAATATCTCGACAATCGGCAATGCACTCAAGAACAAGTACACCGACTTCGACTGCCGTAACTACGGCTACAAGAAGCTCTCGTCGTTCCTGGAGCACCTCGGCTACGACGTCAAGAGAAACAATCTCATCCTCGAGTAATTATCATTTCCTTCTGGTATAAAGAACAAGGGACGGCTGAAACCGTCCCTTGAGTATTCAGAACCTGCGTCCGCAACAGTTCTTGTATTTTTTTCCGCTTCCGCATGGACACGGATCGTTTCTTCCGACCTTCGGAGTGTCGCGGCGTATTGTGGTGTTCTCGGCCTGAGCCTGGCTTGCCACTGCACTTCCCTGCGCTTTCTGTCTCATGACGCTCTCCATCTCCCTGTGAACCGTCTGGAGTCTCTTCTCCTGTTCATTGTTCCTCTGCGGGCCGTTAATCTGGAACCGGACAAGCACGGCTGCCTTGCATACCGCTTCGGTGATTGCTCCGAGCATCTCGTCGAATGCGTCGGAAGCGGTGTTCTTGTATTCGACGAGAGGATTCTTCTGTGCGTAGCTCATGAGAGAAGCTGCATCCCTCAGTTCATCGAGAGCGTCGAGATGGTCAATCCAGCGCTTGTCGATGTTCTTGAGATAGATGTATCTCAGGTAGTCGTTGAAGATGTTCTCTCCGACGAAGTTCTTCTTCGCTTCGATGAGGGAGATGATCTTGTTCTCGAAGGTCTCCTTCTCCTTTATGTCTTCGGGATTGAAGGATGCGCCGTAGATGCGCTGCAGTCCCTCAAGAACTCTGCTCTCGTCTCCCTCGGCTTCCGCATAGATGTCATCGATGAGGTCGCGGTTGTTGTCCTCGACTCTCTTCGTGAGATCCGTGGATACGAGGATCTCGTCTCTCTGACCGTAGATGAAGTTTCTCTGTTCGTTGAGAACGTCATCGTATTCGAGAAGTCTCTTGCGGATAGCGAAGTTCCTTTCCTCGACCTTCTTCTGCGCGTTCTCGATGGCTGTATCGAGCATCTTGTGATGGATTGGCTCACCTGTGTTGAGGCCCATTCTCCCGAGCATCTCCTTCATGCCGTCACGTGCGAAGAGTCTCATGAGGTTATCGTCAAGAGAAATGTAGAACTGGGACACGCCCGGATCTCCCTGACGTCCGCTTCGGCCCCTGAGCTGGTTGTCGATACGTCTGGATTCATGTCTCTCGCTTCCGATTATGTAGAGACCTCCGAGAGCCTTGACTTCCTCGTATGCCTTTCTGTATTCCGGCATTATCTCCTCTCTGGCCTTTCTGAGCTCCTCCGGGGATGCATCTGTTCCGACCTTTTTCAATGCGAGATGATCGGGGCTTCCGCCGAGTTTTATATCTGTTCCGCGTCCTGCCATGTTGGTCGCAATCGTGACGGATCCCTTCGCTCCGGCTTCACCGATGATGTAGGCTTCCCTTGCATGGTTCTTCGCATTGAGGACCTCGTGCCTT
Source organism: uncultured Spirochaetaceae bacterium (assembly GCA_964552905.1). Taxonomy (GTDB): domain Bacteria; phylum Spirochaetota; class Spirochaetia; order Sphaerochaetales; family Sphaerochaetaceae; genus Ornithospirochaeta. The sequence goes on along the minus strand of CAZKIT010000002.1, from coordinate 13,625 downwards.
ATTCCCGCCCTGAGGAGAAGAGCGGAGAGCTTCTCGCTCTTCTCGATTGATGTCGTTCCGATAAGGACCGGCTGTCCCGTTGCATGTATCTTCTTCACATCCTCGACGATTGCAGCATACTTGAATTCCTCGCTGTAGAATGTGAGGTCGGACTTGTCGATTCTCTTGACCGGCAGGTGTGTCGGGATTACGACTACATCTGCGTTGTAAATCTGCTTGAACTCGACGGCTTCCGTATCTGCAGTACCTGTCATGCCGCTTATCTTGTCATACATGCGGAAGAAGTTCTGGAATGTGATAGTCGCGAACGTCTTGCTCTGTCCTTTTACCCTTACGTTCTCCTTCGCTTCGATTGCCTGATGAAGACCTTCCGAATAGCGCCGTCCGGGAAGAACACGTCCGGTGAATTCGTCTACTATCTGGACTTCGCCGTCCTTCACCAGGTAGTCGACATCGCGAGTATAGAGATACTGGGCTCTGAGAGCCTGTGTGACGTAGTGCACGAGCTCGAAGTTGTTTCCGTCGTAGAGCGAGTAGGTGGTGTTGCCGTTCTCGTCTTTTCCGGCTTCGAGGATTCCTGTCTTCTTCAGAAGCTCCTCCATCTTCGTCATACCCTGCTTGGTGACGGTGACATTCTTGTTCTTCTCGTCAATCTTGTAGTCACCTCTCTCGTCGAATGATGCGTAGAGCTCCCTGTCCATCTTCTCGATCTGGCTGAGCTCATAGTAGGTTCCCGTTTCCGGATCCTTCTCGCATTCCTTGAAGTAGGGGACGATTGACTTCGCGGCCATCACCTTCGGCGAGTCGTCTTCGGCCTGGCCGGAGATGATGAGAGGAGTTCTGGCCTCGTCGATGAGAATCGAGTCGATTTCATCGATGATGCAGTAGTGATGCCTGGGCTGTATCTTGTGGGCCATGCTCTGCTTCATGTTGTCCCTCAGGTAGTCGAAGCCGAATTCGTTGTTCGTTCCGTACGTGATGTCACTCGAGTAGGCCGTTCTCTTTGCGTTTTCGTCCTGTCCCGGAATCACGACGCCGACAGTGAGGCCGAGGAAACGGAATATGGAACCCATCCATTCGGCGTCACGCTGTGCAAGGTAGTCGTTGACTGTGACGATGTGTACGCCTTCACACTGAAGAGCGTTGAGATAAGCGGCGGGAACGGAGGTGAGTGTCTTTCCTTCTCCGGTCTTCATTTCGAGTATGGAACCCTGATGGAGGACCACGGCTCCCATGATCTGCTCGTCGTAGTGCTTTTCGCCGATGCATCTCCAGCTTGCCTCTCTGGCAAGTGCGAAAGCCTCGGGAAGGATATCGTCAAGACTTCTTCCGTTTTTGACTTCATCCTTCCATTTTGCCGTCTGGAGAGGGAAGTCCTCATCCTTCAGGCCTTCTGCCCACGAATAGTAACTCTTGCATTTATCAACTACAGGCCTGAGCCTCTTAATGTCTTTTTCCTGTTTGGTTCCGCCGAACAGTTTAGTAAAAAAATTAGCCATACTCAAATGATAATCAAAAAGAGGCCAATCGAACAGCCTTTACGCTGAAACGCGATAATTTGTGTCTGTTATTGTCTGTCCGCCGTAGAATGATAATGTCACTCGGGAAAAAGAGGAAAATGAAAAAAAGGTTGCGTAACCCTATATATAAGTACCTTCAATGAGCTTCAGATTCATGCTCATAAGGAGAAATTATATGGAAGAATAGAGTGGAAACAAAATCGAGAAAGCTGCCGAAATGGTATGGATTGTTCAGTTATGTGCTGGTTGTGATAGGCGTCATTGCCGGCACATGGTCGATTGTATAGTTATCTTATTATCCGACATTCGGAAAAGGGCTTGTTGCCTTTATCGCCTGTGCCGTCATTGGGTGGCGTCGGTCTTCTGATTGCCTATGTCATGAAGATTCTTCTTGAAGGTTACGCTGACCTCGTTTCAGACAAAGATTCGACGAATTTGGAGAATAATATAGCAAAGAATGTACCGGTTGGGCTAAAATGACACTATGGACTGGACATTTTCAATAGGTTCTCTGAGCTTCGGCATTTTTGATATCGTACTTGTTTCGATTACCCTGATAGCCGCGATAAGCGGCTTTGCGATAGGCCTGTCACGCTTTGCCTTCAAAATACTGGGCTGGATTCTCACATTCCCGATTGCGCTTCTCTTCGTCGAGCCTCTTTCGTCCTTTCTGAGGGAGAAGTTGAATCTTCCGCCCTTCGTGCTTGCTCTCATATCATACGTCGTACTATGCCTTGTGGTCTTTCTCGTCTTCAAGCTTGTCGGAAACCTGCTGGGAACTGCTCTCGAAACGCTCCACCTGGGCTGGATAGACAGCCTTCTGGGTTTTCTTACGGCTGCCGTAATCGCAGTCTTCATAGTCTTTCTTCTTCTGGAAGTATGTTCACTGCAGAAGTTCGTTGATTTTCTTCCTCTCAAGGAGAGCAGTTTCTTCTACATGAATGTCTATCTGCCGCTCTTCCCGTCTGTAGAGAGGGCATTCAAAGGAGCATTACTTGGCATTTGAGAATATCACACTCATGCAGAGAGGTGTTTCAGATACACTCCAGCGCAACATAAGGGACTCGCTTCTTCCCCAGTCGCTACTCTTCTCGGGAGCAAGGGGCTCCGGGCGTCTTACGGCAGCCCTCGATCTTGCCTTCTTCCTTACGGGTGACAGAAGGGATGTCCTGAGAAGCCAGAACGTCATCTATTTTCCGATGAGGAATCTCATGCCGAGAGTGAAGGCAGCCGTGTCGCTCTACAGAGAGCAGCGCACCGACAGCGCGAGACTGTTTCTGATTGAAACACTCAGATGTGTGAACATGCAGTACAACGGAGCGCTCTCTACGTCTCTTCCCTCGTCCGTCTCTCCGCTCTTTTCAAAGGCTCAGAGCGTCGACGAATTCCTCTGTTCTATCGAGGATACGCATCAGGTCAGTGACGCTGACATAAAGGCTCTCGACAGCCTCAAGGTCACGTCAGACGAGAAGTATCTCTACTGCGGAAAGAAGAGTCCCACTGCCGTATCGATAGAACAGCTCAGGGGAGTGAAGGAGTGGATGAGCAGCGGCTTCGACGAAAAGGTCGTGATAATCGAGGATATAGAAAGCGCGACGGAGGGAGCGAAGAATTCGATACTGAAGATGCTCGAGGAGCCGGAGGAGCATTTCACCATAATACTCATCTCGTCCCAGAGCCAGAGAATCATGGAGACGATTCTCTCGAGAGTGAGAAGGTTTTCCTTCCCGTCACTCTCCGCCGAGAAGATATCATCCCTTCTGAAGGAGAGATTCAGCGTGTGGGAGGACTACACGTCCTTCGACACGTTCTATTTCCGTCACGCCAATGACAGCGCTTCGGTGGAGGAATGCGAAAAGGCCGTAATGGATTTCCTTTCCCTCATCGTCAGTTCGTCATCGTTCGACCCCGGGGAAGAGGAGAAGCTCAACAGCCTTCTGGAACGTCTCTCGGCCTATCAGTACTTCAGAAGCCGTGTTACGGAGGAAGCGGAGAATATGATGAGGAAAGGCACTCTTTCTCCTTACAGGGCGAAGAAAATACTTAACATACTCAGATGCTGGAGTGACAGCGTCGAAACATACAACATGAGCGAGAGAGCTGCTCTCGACTACATCGTAAGGGAGTCGGAACTTGTCAAATAAACTTCTGAAGAAATTCGTCGAGGATCTTTCCTCGTGTCCCGTGGATGAACTTAGAAACCTCGTTAACAAGGCCATCGAGGAGGAGGACATTCTCATCAGCCTCTTCGATTCGCTTGATGACGGGCACCTTATAGTCAACAGGAACAGTGTCGTCGTGTTCGCGAACCAGAAGGCGAGGTCGACGATTCCCTATAAGAGGAATGCCCGCTCCGTCGAAGGCCTCTATATCGATGACTGCATCACCGACAGGGATGTCCTGAGCTTTGTCAGGAGCGTTCTGAGGGGGGAGGCGAAGAGCCAGGAGAAGGACTTCTCCATCCAGAGCGGAAACGAAGTAAGGGTCTTCCGTGTTTCGTTCATCCGCATAAATACCGATTCCGAATGCTATGTGGATGTAATCATCCGTGAAATCACGGAGGCCATCAGAAAGGAGACGAGGCTGAGAAGGAGCGAATCCCTCGCTTCCATGACGACGATGGCCGCCGGGGTCGCGCACGAAATCAAGAATCCTCTTGCCGCCATGAAGATACATACCCAGCTCATGAGGAAGACCATCCAGAAGAAGGGCAGCATAAACGAGAGCGATGCGGAGGGGTTCCTCTCCGTTCTCGAGGAGGAGATCGAACATCTCAACAAGATAGCCGTCGACTTCCTCTTCGCCGTAAAGCCGATGGAGGTCGAACTCAAGAAGGAGAGCATCAACGACATCGTGAGTGACATTCTCTCCTTCCTCGAACCCGAGGCCGAGGAAAAGAACATTGTCGTCGACTCAGTTCTCTCGTCTTTCATCCCGAACATCGAGCTTGATTCGAGACTTGTAAAACAGGCTCTCCTCAATCTCATACAGAACGCCTTTGCTGCCATGGATGGCGGCGGAAAGCTCAGCGTTGTCACGAAGCTCAACGGAGATTTCGTCTCCGTGCGTATTTCAGATACCGGCTGCGGAATCGACGAGGACAAGATAGCGAAGATCTTTGAGCCGTATTACACGACCAAGGCCAGCGGAACGGGACTCGGTCTCACGCTTGTATACAAGATCATGAAGGAACACCACGGTGACATTCATGTCACGAGTCAGAAGGAAAAGGGAACGACATTCACTCTTGATTTCCCGATTCCGGTAAGCGAAAGAAAAGTCATCGGGGAGGATGAGAAATGAGTACGATTCTTGTTGCAGATGATGAGAAGAACATCCTTTCCGGACTGAAGGCTACTTTCGAACTTGAGAACTACAGGGTGATAACTGCCGAAAACGGCCTCGAAGCATGGAAGGCCGTGAACTCCAACGATGTCGACCTTGTCATTACAGACCTCAGAATGCCGCTCATGACAGGAGACGAACTTGTCAGGAAGATAGCAGCCGCTTATCCGCGTCTTCCCGTCATAGTCCTTACGGGACACGGGACTGTCGAGAACGCAGTGGAGAGCATGAGAGACGGAGCCGTCGATTTCTTCACCAAGCCCGTCGACATAGACAAGCTCCTCCTCGTGGTGAAGAAGAGCCTCGAGAACTCGACACTTGCCGAACAGAACAGGGTTCTTACCGAAGAGATAGAGAAACTGAAGAACGACAGGAAGTATTCCAGGATAATAGGCCGCAGCGAGAAGACGGAGAAGCTGATGAACATCATACGCTCCGTGGCTCCGACGAGAACGACCGTCCTCATCGAAGGGGAGTCCGGAACTGGAAAGGAGCTCGTCGCAGATGCCATACAGCAGCTTTCCCAGAGGCGTGACAAGCCCTTCGTCAAGGTCAACTGTGCCTCTCTTTCATCATCTCTTCTCGAGAACGAGCTCTTCGGTCATGAGAAGGGTGCATTCACGGGGGCTGTCAAGGATGCGAAGGGTCGTTTCGAACTCGCCTCCGGCGGAACCATCTTCCTCGATGAGATAGGCGAGATAGACGAAGCGACGCAGATAAAGCTCCTGAGGGTCCTCGAGAACCGTGAGATAACACGTGTCGGAGGCGAGAAGAGCATTCCTGTCGACGTAAGGGTAATAGCGGCGACGAACAAGGACCTCAAGAAACTCGTGGAGGAGGGGAAATTCAGGGAGGATTTCTACTTCCGTCTCAATGTCGTCAGCATATATGTTCCGCCGCTCAGGGAGAGAAAGGATGACATAGAGCTTCTGGCGCTCTCGTTCGTGAAAAGCTTTGCCGAGGAGAACGGAAAGAACATAGACGGACTGAGCGTGGCGGCAAGGAATGCGCTCTTCTCTTATTCGTGGCCCGGCAACGTCCGCGAGCTGAAGAACGCGATAGAATCTGCAGTCGTATTCGCTACGGGCAGGACGATCGAACTGGAGAATCTTCCTCAGTACATCCTTGATTCCCGCTCCAGAAAGGAGACGAGTGTCACGATAAATCTTCCCTCTACGCTTGCCGATGCGGAGAAGGAGATAATCCTTGGAACACTTGAATACTGTAACGGAAACAAGTCGAACGCAAGCAAGATCCTCGAAATCGGGCGCAAGACCCTTCACAGAAGACTCAACGAATGGAACATACAGACAAACGACGAAGACGGGGATGACGCAGATGACAAGTGAGGACGTATTTTCTCCCTTCGGGCTGCTGAAGAAATCATTCCCGTCCTTCTCCTACAGAGAAGGCCAGGAGGAGATGGCGAAGAAGGTCGAGAAGGCATTCAGGGAAAAGAGAGGCTGTCTCATCGAAGCCGGAACGGGAATCGGAAAGTCCTTTGCATATCTTGTGCCGTCCTTCCTTCTCATCGGCGATGATCCCGATTGCAGGGTCGTCGTCGCGACGAGTACGATAACACTCCAGAAGCAGCTCTATGACAAGGACATTCCCTTCCTTTCGTCGCTGCTGGGCATTCAGAACCGGTCTGCAATCCTTTACGGAAGATCCAATTACATATGCCGGCGCCGTCTTGCCGAAATGCGTGACAGCATATCACTCCTGACACTGGACAGGTCGACTCCGGAATACAGACTGATAGCATGGTCGGAGAAGACGACGACGGGAAGCAGAACCGACATACATGAAAGGGATGTGTCGATTCTCGCATCCCAGTTCGCCTGCGACGAGAAGGACTGCCTCAGATCCCGCTGTCCCTTCTTCCTTGACTGCTTCATGTACAATGCCCGGCGCAGGGCCCAGAACGCGAAGATCATCGTGACGAACCACCACATGGTTCTCGTTGACGCCCAGATAAGATGGGAGAACGGCGAGGACTTCTCCTCGTCCGCCATCCTTCCCGGATACACACATCTCGTGCTCGACGAAGCTCATCACCTCGAGACCGAGGCGACGGAACTCTTCTCCGACAGGGTTTCCAGAGACAGAATATACGATGAAATCGACCTTCTTACACATAAAAGCAAGACGCTCGGGGGAAAGAGCATAATCGAGTTCCTCTCTCCCTGTGATACGTCGAAGGACAGGACCTTCACGAAGAACTTCGACGATCTCTCGAACAGGATAAAGAATCTCGCGTCTTCTTCTTTCATTCTCTTCAGGAATGTCATTTCTTCATATTCATCCGGACGCTCGGTACTCTTCGACGAGGCTTTCTATTCGTCATTCCGCAATAACCTCAGACAAGCCGAGGCGCTTGCGGATGAAATGAAGAGCCTCGGACTCGACCTTGCATCCTTCTATGATTCCGACAACGAGACTTTCCTTCCATTCATCGAGAATGTGAAGAGCGCCGGAAACAATCTCCAGTACTATTCGGACGTCATCCGCTCGTTCATACGCTTCAATTCGTTCGACACCATGATATCATACGGAGAGGTCCTGGAGGACGGAGAGTATGAGATAGTGAAGGCTCCGCTTCTTGCGGGTCCTCTCATAAAAGGACGACTTCTGGACAGGCTTGATTCCTTCCTCTTCTGCTCCGCAACTCTCTCGATCGGGGGCAACTTCGAGTTCTTCAAAGAGAGGATAGGACTCGAGGGTGTGAACACACTCGAGGAGGGTGTCTATTTCTCGCCCTTCGACTACAAGAAGAATCTCATGTACCTCATTCCCCAGGACGGACGCGAATACAGTCTGAAGGACACATCCTATCCCGACTACGCAGCATCATTGATAGAAAACGCTATCCTTTCCTCCTCGGGAGGTGCACTTGTCCTCTTCACGTCATTCAATATGATGAAGCAGGTTTATTCTGCCGTGAATTCACACATCGGGGAGAAGTTCGAGCTTCTTCTGCAGGACAACAGGACAAGCCGCAATGCGATTCTCTCGCGCTTCAAGAAAAACAGGGATTCGTGTCTCTTTGCCACATCGTCCTTCTGGGAGGGAATCGATGCTCCGGGGGACACACTTCGTCTTCTTGTCATAGTGAAGCTTCCCTTCGATGTTCCGACGGACCCGATCAACAGGGCGCGCAGTGACTACATCAACAGGAAGGGGGACAAGAGCTCGTTCGCAGTTCTCACACTTCCGAATGCGATGATCAAGATGAAACAGGGAGTCGGAAGGCTCATCAGAAGCGAAGAGGACAGGGGAGTCGTGCTCATCCTTGACGGAAGGATAAGCCGCAAGTTCTATTCGCGTCTTCTCTTCTCGTCGATTCCCGAGGGGTACTATCCCGAAGATACGCTTGTCTCGAATGTTCCGTCCAAGATTGAGAGTTTTCTCTTCTAGGAGAGATGTATGGATACTGTGAACTACGATGAATGCGGCTTTCATGCCTTCAGGGTTAACTGGCCGCACTACACGAAATCCATCTTCCAGAACAGGACGGAGATAGTGACGGACGGCAGCGGTACGATAACGGGCGTTACCAATCCCGAGAAGCTTCTCTGGGCGAAGATTCCCCCATCCGATGGTGAGATACAGATTCTTGAAGTGGGGAAGGGTGCGTTCTCCTCCTGCACGAAACTGAGACAGATAACATTTTCCTCCAACCTCGAAGTCATCTCGGAGGAGGCGTTCCTGAACTCAGCGATGCTCTCTTCTGTCTCTCTTCCCGATTCCGTGTATGAAATTGGAAAAGGTGCATTCGAGAAGACCGCACTCAGATGCTTTGTCGTTCCCCGTCAGGTTGATAGTGTGAGCTCGAGATGTTTCATGGATGACAGAAACCTGGAGAGTGTGGTCCTCCACGAAGATATGAAGCGCATCGGCATACTTGCATTTGCAGGATGTTCGAATCTGCGTAGTCTTGATTTGCCACAGGGAATCGAAGAAGTGGAGGAGGGATGCTTCATGTCAAGCGGTCTCAGAAGTCTCTATCTACCCCGCAGCATACGGACAATCGGGGAGGGCGCCCTCCAGTCCTGCTCGTTCCTCGAGAAGATATTCTACGACGGACGTGATGAAGATTTCAGGAAAATCAGATTCGGACGCAACTGGAACCGCCGACTCAATCCCGCCTGCACTCTCTTCATACGTGACAGCCGCGGCTACTGGTACGATGCATTCTCCTCTGAGGGGAAGGCCGTACATGAAACCGATGAAATACGTGAGGCTCTCTCGCTCTTCGGTCTTGAGACAGTTCCCGGGGAGAGTGAACTGACATCGCTTTTCAGAAAGAAGGCCATGGCTTTCCATCCGGACAGACTTTCGGGCCTGAATCTCGACAGTGAATATACACGCTTTGCTGAAGAGCAGTTCAGGCGTTACAAATCCGCTTATGACCTCATCCGCCCCTACTGCAGGAAAAACAGCTGAAGAAGATGCGTTTGCTGTAACCTCTTTCAGCCAATCATCAAACGGCAGATACATTTCAGAATGGTCGCCGGAAAAAGTGCTGCTCTTTTCTTTTTCCGGGTGGTTACCTCTCTCTGGAGAACCTGTTCATTATCTCAGGTGTTATGTCCGTCCCTTTCAAACCGTTAGCTTTGATGTATGCAGCGTATCCCCTCAAATCGAAGGCAATCGGCTGTGGCTTCTCATAAGGGTTCACTCTACAGAGGTATTCTTCCACTATCTGATTCTTAGATTTCTTCGTCTGTCCAGTCATAGGTGTAAACCTCCCTCAGTCTGTTGCTCATTTCACGGTACGGATTGCTGACAGGAGGGAGCGGAGCTGCTCCAAACTCTCTCATATGTCAGACCGGTCTTTTTTACATAAGCAGCAATGAAAAAGGGAGTCCTGAGACTCCCTCCGATTCGTCGGATTATCTTTTACTCGATTACAGCCAGGATATCACCGGAGTTGACAATGAGGTAAGTCTCTCCGTTGTCCTTGATCTGTGTGCCGGCATACTTGTCATGGAGGACGGTCTGGCCGACTTTGACCTTTATGTTCTCGTCATCACCGATGGCAACAACTGTTGCGAACTGTGTCTTTTCCTGTGCAGTCTGCGGAATGAAAAGGCCGCCTGCCGTCTTTGTCTCTGCTTCCTTAGCCTTGAGCAGAACTCTTTCTCCAAGTGGAACAATCTTCATATTTCTACCTCTTGTATTATATTTGTAGGGTGAACTTGGTTCACATAGATGAATATAAGTAAAGAGTGTTGAGGCGACAAGTGAAAAGATGAAATTAAATTCTTATTTTTTTCTCTTGCCGTTTGCCGTCCGTATATTATCTTAAAGGTAAAGAACGGAATTCGGATATGAAAACAGACAGAAGAGAAAAGTGTGAGAATGCCTCAAGGCTCATAAGGGCGCACCGCATAAGGGAGGCCTTCGATCTCTACATTTCTCTTTTCATGCCGCACTGTCATAAAACGAAGGAGTTCCTTTCTTTCTACCGTTTCCAGATGGCATCATATCTTGCTCTCAAGAAGAACTGCTTTCTTGCTCTCAGCGAGGGGGACATGGTCAGCGATCTCATAGAGATGGTCTATGACGAGACGGTGAAGTCCATCGAGGAATCCCAAATTCCTCTGACTCCTTCGGGAAGAATGAATATCCTTGAATCGGTTGAAATCATTTTCCCGTGTCAGATGGACACAGATAACGCAGTTGAATGTAAGAGTGTAGCAAAATGACACTGAAATAGGCCTTTTTGCGGCCGAAGTGTCATTATGACTCAATAATCATCAGGTCTTCACATTTGAATCTTTAAGTTAATTACTTGGTTTCTAAGTAATTACTTTGAATTGGCACACGATTTGCAATTATCAAATTGTAGGAGAAAAAAATGTCAAAGACAAAATCGAATCTTTATTCAAGCCAGGACAGTGAGATTCTCTCCGAGTATCTCGCACAGATCGACAGGATACCTCTTCTCAGCTATGACGAGGAGTATGATCTTGCAGTTAAGGCAAAGAACGGGGACAAGAAGGCGAGGGACAGACTTGCTCAGGCAAATCTCAGATTCGTTGTCTCGACGGCAAAGAAGTACCGCGGCCAGGGGCTTCCTCTCGAGGATCTGATCAACGAGGGCAACATCGGTCTTCTGACAGCCATCGACAAATATGTTCCGGAAAAGGGCTACCATTTCATCTCCTATGCCGTATGGTGGATCAGACAGTCCATCCTCAAGGCTCTGAGTGATACGGGACGTGCTGTCAGACTTCCTCTCAACAGGACGAATGACCTCTTTGCCATCAACAAGGCAAGGAACACTCTCATTCACGAGAAGGGAATCACGGATCCTACAACTCTCGATATCGCCAATGAAAGCGGCCTTGACGAAGCAACGGTCAAGACTCTCCTCACGGTATCGAAGGACATGGTCTCCTTCGATTCTCCCGTCGGAGACGGAACGGACGAGGATGCCAAGCTCTCCGACTTCATCCAGGACGAGAGCGAGTCGCCCGAGGAGAGCATGATCTCCTCCTTCCTCACTGAAGATGTGAAGGAGCTCCTTTCCTGCCTCAGCGACAAGGAGAGGGATATCATAATGAAGCGCTACGGCTTCGGGGACAGCGAACCTATGTCCCTGTCCTCCATCGGAAACGAGTACAACCTCACCAAGGAGAGAATCAGGCAGATAGAGAAGGAAGCTCTGGTGAAACTCAGAAGAAACGGAGAGGAAAAGGGCATAAAATACTACACAGCCTGCTGAAGTTCTTCAAAATCAGTCAAATATCGGGACGGGTTTTCATGTATAGGGAAACCCGCCTGTTTTTTTATTAGGTATAACTAAAATTCCTTTTTTTGTTATTTAATAGACAATATTTATTTTTTCAGATTCTTTTTCTTTGTATCAGATTGAATTATGTCTGTCGTCTTATTTTTTTCGTTGACCTGAGCCTGTTTTAACAGTAACATAATCAAGCATTTATAAAAAAAATAGGAAAATCAGAATGGAAGAGAAAAAGTATGTTTACTTCTTCGGCGAAGGAAAGGCCGAAGGAACAGGCGACATGAAAAATCTTCTTGGCGGTAAGGGTGCCAACCTCGCAGACATGACCAGCATCGGTCTTCCCGTACCTCCAGGATTCACCATCACAACAGAGGCTTGTGATTTCTTTGACAAGCACAGCGGCGGCTATCCCAACGGAATGAAGGAGCAGGTCCTCGAGAATCTCGAAAGACTCGAGCTCGTGATGAAGGCAAAGCTCGGCGACAGGAACAATCCTCTTCTCGTCTCCGTGAGAAGCGGTGCGGCTCAGTCAATGCCCGGCATGATGGACACGGTCCTCAACCTCGGTCTCAATCCCGACTCTCTCCAGGGTCTTATCGACAAGACAGGCAACGAACGCTTTGCATGGGACAGCTACCGCCGTTTCATCCAGATGTTCGGTGATGTCGTTATGGGTGTACCCCATGCGAAGTTCGAGGATGCCCTGCAGTCTGTCAAGGACGAGAACGGAAAGACATTCGACACCGAACTTGATGTCGCAAACCTCAAGGAAGTCATCAAGCGCTACAAGATCATCTACAAAAAGTTCACGGGCGAGGAGTTCCCGACAGACCCCGAGGAGCAGCTCTTCAAGGCAATCGACGCCGTATTCAGAAGCTGGAACAACGACAGAGCCATCAAGTACAGAATGATGAATGATATCCGCGGACTTCTCGGAACTGCAGTCAACGTACAGGCGATGGTATTCGGCAACATGGGCGAGACCAGCGGCACGGGTGTCGCGTTCACACGTGACCCGTCGACAGGAGAGAACAGGTTCTTCGGCGAGTATCTCATGAACGCACAGGGCGAGGATGTCGTCGCAGGCATCAGAACCCCGCAGCCGATCACGACTCTCGAGAGCGTCAACCCCGAGGCTTACAAGGAGCTCTGCGCCATCCGCGACAAGCTCGAGAAACACTACCACGACATGCAGGACCTCGAGTTCACCATCCAGGAAGGAAAGCTCTACATGCTTCAGACCAGAAACGGAAAGAGAACCATCTTCAGCTGGATCAGAAGCCAGGTTGAAATGGTGGAGGCAGGCCTCATCGACAAGGCTACTGCAGTGAGCCGTGTTCCGGCAGGTGAATTCAACAAGCTCTTTGCTCCTATCCTTGACAACAAGGTTATCAGGGACCTCGGCATCACACCCGATACGAAGGGACTCAACGCTTCCCCGGGCGGTGCATGCGGTCAGATCTACTTCAATGCCCATGATGCGGAAGCTGCAGCAAAGGAAGGAAAGGATGTTCTTCTCGTCAGAGTCGAGACTTCTCCCGAGGATATCGGAGGAATGGCGGTGAGCAAGGGTATCGTGACATGCCGCGGAGGCATGACGAGCCATGCAGCTGTCGTTGCAAGAGGTATGGGATGCCCGTGTGTCTCCGGCTGCGGTGACATAGTTGTAAACGAACCCAAGAAGACTCTTACGGTGAACGGCAAGACTCTCAATGAGGGCGATTACATTGCAATCGACGGTTTCACAGGAAATGTCTATGCACAGAAGATTCAGGTAAAGCCGAGTGAAATCATGCAGGTTCTCGAGGGAACGATGAACGAAAGCGAGAGCGTTCTCTTCCAGGACTACAAGAAGTTCATGGAATACGTGAACGAGATCAAGACCATGTCTGTCAGAACCAATGCCGATACTCCGAAGGATGCCAGACAGGCAATCCTCCTCGGAGCCGAGGGCGTAGGTCTCTGCCGCACCGAGCACATGTTCTTCGGCGGAGACAGAATCTTCA
>CAZKIT010000001.1:0-45058 GCA_964552905.1 uncultured Spirochaetaceae bacterium | reverse complement strand
TTCAGGAAATCCTCTCCGTCTGCGACAACGTCCTCGTAATGAGGGACGGCCTCATTGTGAAGAACGTTAAGGCTGCCGATACATCCGTCGCAGAAATATCGGCATGGATGGTCGGACGCGGCAGGAGCGAGGAGAAGAAGGAGAAGACTGAAGAGGTCAGGAAACTTTCGAGTGACGAAACGGTACTCTCCATCTCCCGCCTCTGGGTCGACATGCCCGGTGAACTCGTCCGCGATGTCTCCCTCGACGTGAAGAAGGGTGAGATACTCGGTATCGGAGGACTCGCAGGCCAGGGCAAGCTCGGCATTCCGAACGGAATCATGGGACTCTACGACGCCGGCGGAAAGGTCATATTCGAAGGAAAGGAGATTCCTCTTAATTCTCCACGAAGGTGCCTCGACAGCGGAATGGCATTCGTCAGCGAGGACAGAAGGGGAGTGGGACTTCTTCTCGACGAATCACTCGAATGGAACATCGCATTCTCGGCCATGCAGGTCAACAACAAGTTCGTGAAGAAGTATCTCGGCGGGGCCGTCAAGTGGCGTGACGAGAAGGCAATCAACGAGGTTACCGAAAAGTACATCGACGAACTCAAGATAAAATGCACATCCTCCAAGCAGAAGGCGAAGGAACTCAGCGGCGGCAACCAGCAGAAGGTGTGCCTGTGCAAGGCATTCGCGCTCGAACCGAGGCTTCTCTTCGTCAGTGAACCGACAAGAGGCATCGACGTCGGCGCAAAGGCCCTCGTTCTAGATGCCCTCAGGGCGTTCAACAGGGAGAACGGTGTCACGGTCGTCATGATCTCCTCCGAGCTCGAGGAGCTCAGAAGTGTCTGTGACCGCATCGCAATTGTCTCGGGCGGAAAGGTTGCGGGTATTCTCCCTGCTTCCTCACCGAGTGAGGACTTCGGCCTCCTTATGGTCAGCAACGTCAAGTAGGAGGAGGTAATATGAGCGAAACACTAACTGTAAAGGGTACATTCAAAGACAGAGTACAGAAGGCTGTCGCATCATTCGGTCTTCCCAGACTGATCATTGCGGTCTTCCTTCTTGTTCTCTTCATCGCGGCTCCGTTCGTCGGTGCCAACTTCTTCACCCAGATAACGAACACAATCAACCGTTTCAGCTGGAACGCGGTACTCGTTCTTGCAATGGTTCCCATGATTCATTCGGGGTGCGGACTCAACTTCGGTCTTCCTCTGGGAATCATCTCGGGACTCCTCGGAGCGACACTCTCGATCGAGTTCGGCTTCACAGGTATCGGAAGCTTCTTCATGGCCATCGTTCTCGCGACGCCGTTCGCAATCCTATTCGGCGCAGGCTACGGCTGGCTCCTGAACAAGATAAAGGGCGGCGAGATGATGATTGCAACCTACGTCGGCTTCTCTGCCGTATCGTTCATGTGCATGATGTGGCTCCTGCTGCCTTATCACAGTCCGACGATGGTGTGGGGCTATGCTGGAACAGGTCTCAGAACGACAATCTCGCTCGAGGGTTTCTACAACGGAGCACTCTCGAATTTCCTGAAGATCGAAATCGGCCACTTCTCGTTCCCGACCGGTGCCATTCTCTTCTTCGCGCTTCTTGCATTCCTGATGTGGGCGTTCCTGCACACGAAGACGGGAACCGCGATGACCGCCGTCGGCTCCAACCCGACATTCGCCAGGGCAAGCGGCATCAATATCGACTACATCAGACTTCTCTCGGTCGTCATGTCCACATGGCTCGGAGCCGTGGGAATCCTGGTATACGAACAGGGCTTCGGCTGGATACAGCTCTACATGGCTCCGTTCAACATGGCGCTTCCTGCAGTTTCCGCAATACTCATCGGAGGTGCAACGGTCAACAAGGCGAACATCAAGAACGTCATCATCGGAACCTTCCTCTTCCAGGGAATCGTCACCATGACGCCGACAGTCATCAACAACCTGATGATCATGATCACAGGTGAGGGACTCGATATCTCCGAGGTCATCAGAACAATCGCATCCAACGGTATGATTCTCTATGCCCTGACAAGAAAGAGTGAGGCAACAAGATGAAAAAAGTACTGGCTTTCATAAAGAACAATTCAGTTCCATTGATGTTCATAGTCATTTGTGCCGTATGTATTCCGGTATCGGGATTCAGCGTAAGCTTCCTTCTGAGTGAGATAGTGACACGTATAGCACGTAACTCGTTCCTCATCCTCTCCCTTCTCATCCCCATCATGGCAGGCATGGGACTCAACTTCGGCATGACGCTCGGAGCAATGGCAGGGGAGATAGGACTCATCCTCGTATCCGACTGGAGAATCGCGGGAATTCCGGGAATCGTTCTTGCAATGATCATCTCAATCCCGATTTCCGTTTTCCTCGGCTGGCTCTGCGGAACCATCATGAACAAGGCCAAGGGCAGGGAGATGATTACCGGCTACATCATGAACTACTTCGTGAACGGTATCTACCAGCTTCTCGTCCTCTTCGGCATGGGCGTCATCATCCCGATCATTCACGATGACATTCTTCTTCCGAGAGGTTACGGCATAAGGAACACTGTATCCCTTGCCGACATGAGACAGTCTCTCGACAACGCCCTTGCAATCCGTATCGGCGGCGTCAAGATTCCCGTACTCACGTTCATCATCATCGCCCTGATGTGTCTCTTCATCGTCTGGTTCAGAAAAACGAAACTCGGACAGGACATGAGAGCAGTCGGACAGGACATGGAAGTTGCAAGAAGTGCGGGTATCGCAGTAGAGAGGACGAGAGTCATCTCCATCATCATCTCGACGGTCTTTGCGGGCTTCGGCATGATCATTTACCTCCAGAACATCGGTAACCTCTCGACGTACTCGGCGCACTCGCAGATCGGCATGTTCTGTATTGCGGCGCTCCTTGTCGGCGGTGCATCTGTCGACAAGGCCTCGATCGGAAACGTCTTCCTGGGCGTAACTCTCTTCCACCTGATGTTCATCGTCGCTCCGACGACGGGAACCGTCATCACGGGAGACTCGATGATCGGCGAGTATTTCAGGGTTTTCGCATCCTACGGCGTCATCACGCTTGCTCTTGCAATGTATGAAAGCAAGAAGAGACGTGCCAAGAGCCAGGGCGGTGCAGCGCTTGCCGCAGCACAGAAAGAGAGCAGTGTGGAGGCATAACATGAAGATTCAGCTAAACAAGACATTCTGGTTCAGAACGGCATCCGTACTCATTCTCATCGTCATCGCCGTCATCATGCTCTTCATCGGACGCAAGCACATCGTCTATCTGGACAACAAGACCCTCGAATACGACGGCGGGAAGGTCAACGCCTTCTACAAGGTAGAGTTCGTCAACGAGAACGGGGAGACCAAGAAGCTCTATCAGAGGGAGAGAGGAGAGATAGATTTCATGGGACAGTCTCATACCCTCAACCTCACAATAACGGAGAAGAAGGGCGGAGAAGAGGTTGTCCACAATGTAAAACTCGATGTTCCGTTCGGAAAGGATGCGGTTGTAGTCAACATTCCCGCACTCCTTGCGGGACTGGACGAGAGCATATGGATGACGGACTTCGTTTCTCTTGCGACGACAACGACGTCGGCGGAGGACGAGAAAGTAGTCCTTACCGATGATTTCGGCATCGGAGACAGTCTCTGAGTTATACTCTTCCGCGTAATACGCCATCTCATGAACTTTGAGGTGGCGTTTTTCTTTGCCGCGCTCTATACTCAGAAGTATGAAACTTCTAATCGATTCGGCAGACATAAACGAAATAAAGAGACTTTGGGAGTATTATCCCATAGACGGCGTCACGACCAACCCTTCGATCCTTGCTTCGGCAAAGCGTCCTCCGTATGAGGTATTGAGGGAAATCAGAAAATGCATCGGAGAAGGGGACCTTCATGTCCAGACTGTCGCCGATACGGCTTCCGGAATGCTTGCGGATGCAATGAGAATCGTCGGCGAGACGGGGAAGAACACATACATCAAGATTCCCTGCGTCAAGGAAGGCTTCAAGGCCATGAAGATGCTCTCCTCGAAGGGCTACAGGGTGACGGGGACCGCCGTCTACACGCCTCTCCAGGCATACCTTGCGGCAAAGTGCGGTGCCCTCTACGTCGCTCCTTACGTCAACAGAATCGACAACCTCGGCTACGACGGAGTGGAAAGCGTGAAGAAGATGCAGAACATCTTCGAGAACCACGGCTATGAGACGAAGATTCTCGCCGCCTCGTTCAAGAATTCGATGCAGGTTCTCGAACTGTGCGAGTACGGAATCGGTGCCGCTACTCTCGCTCCGTCTGTCATTGATTCTCTTGTGAAGAACAGCGAGATCGAGAGTGCTGTCAGAGCCTTCAGAGATGACTTCGAATCCCTTGCCGGCAGGGGAAGGACGATGAGCACGATCTGATTACGGTGTGAGTCTTCTCCGTTTTTGCTCCTTTTCGTCATGAATTTTCAAAGGAGTGGAGGATGTATGGAAATAAGGGACGGCAGGAAGAAGCGCACATTCGATACACACGACAGGATTTCGACAGGAAAGTTCATCGCCCTCATTCTCCGTCATAACCCATCCGTCGTCGGCATTAAGCTCGACGAGCACGGCTGGGCGGGTGCGGATGAACTTGTTTCAAAGCTCGGGATAACGAAAGAGTTCCTCGAGGAAATCGTCAGGCTCGACAACAAGCAGCGCTATGCATTCAATGACGACCATACTCTCATAAGGGCGAACCAGGGACATTCGATTGATGTCGACGTTGAACTCGAGAAAGCTGTCCCTCCCGAGATTCTCTATCACGGGACGGGAGAGAAGTTCGTCCCGTCCATCGACGAAACGGGGCTTATTCCGAAATCACGCCTGTATGTCCATCTTTCAACATCTTATGAAACGGCATTCTCTGTCGGCTCGAGACACGGCAGAAGTGTCGTCTATATGGTCGAGAGCGGCCGCATGAGCCGTGACGGCTGTGAGTTCTTCCTCTCGAAGAACGGCGTGTGGCTTACGAAGAGGGTCGGAACGGAGTATCTCAAGAAAACAGCCTCCGTTTCCGGAGGCTGTGACTGAAATCTTGTGCTGTCAGTTGTCGCTGTTGGTGAAACCGATTGTGAAGCCGACGTAAGGCTGGATTTCGAAGCCGATTCTGTTGAGATCTGCGACTTCCGTGCTGTTTCTCGAGCCGTTGTCGCGGATGATTCCCGTATAGAATGTGGTGGCAACCATTGCACCCGCTCTGAAGCCGAATGAACCTGCGCTGTCGAGATTCGCGTAGACTCCGAGACCTGCAACAGCCTGCACCTCAACTTTCCTGAATGTCGTATTGCTGTACAGGATGTAGTATGCGTAAGGTGTAGAAACAACTGTGGTCGGATTCGAATATGTCACTGCCTTGTCGTATGTGACGCCGAAGCCGAGTCTGAGATCGAAACCTGCAAAGTTCGAAAGCGGGATTCTGCCGACAAGACCGAACTGTGTATAGACGGGGAAGTCTCTCTCGTCGAATTCGAGTTCATAGCCGTCGTTATCTGCCTTGAGAGGAATCGTGACGCCGAGGTCGACGAAGAAACCTACATAGTTGTTGAAGTAGTCATCATAGTCGAATGCGAAGCCAACGCCCTTGAGAGTGTTGACGGATGAAGTGCTGCCTGATGTTGTTTCCATCTTTCTGTAGACACCTGTGGCTCTGAAAGCAAGTACCTCTTCGGGAAGGGTTCCTGCAAAGACCGTTGTCACAGTTACAATCATTATTAACAAGACAATTGATAATTTTTTCATTTGTTTGTCTCCTGCTTGTGAGAGTTTAATTCAGATTGCGCTTCAATTGGAAGAGGTGGCGTTCTCATGAATTGTGTATTATTTCTGCTTTGTTGAGGATTATCCCGACTTCCGATTCCTTATGACCTCTTCCCTCTGTGATGGAGAACAAGAGAAGAGGCAGGCAGGAACACTTCCGGCTGCACTCACTTCGAGGATTATACTCATCGCTGTCTTCCTTATCAGTACGGAACATGAGCGCGTGCTCTTCTCTGCACTGAAGCCGTTATCAGCTTCGCGTCCCGGCAGTACGGCACGGACCGCCTTCATGAAGAGGCTTGATGGGACCGCTGTAGCCTGTCATGCCGTCACTGCGGTGTTTCCGCCGGCGCTGACTCTTATCATCAGTAACGGAGAGGGGAGGTGTGAAATCATATCCTTCGTCTCGAGCCTCTTCACGATAGGCTGCTCCAGATCCGGTAAGGGGAGTGAACTTCTCATTGTCGTATTTCCGGGGCTTCTGACCGCAAAATTGGTTCATACCGCGTGGGAATGAGTGCCGGCAATTCAATCAGGATGATGTCTTACGCGGGCGGCCGCGTTTTCTCGGTTCATGATCCGAGGAGGCCGGAACATGTTCCTTCGGAGAGTAGAGAGGCCTCTTCGGTTTCGCCTGCCGTTCTTTCATTCCAGGTGTCCATTCTCTCCCTTTCTTGTTCTTCCTCCTGAGTATCCCTTTGCTCTTCTTTCCCTTCTCCGTTTTCAGGGACATGGCCATTCTTATGATGCGGAACACGCTTTCAGAGGTATTCATTATTGCATTCATCGAATCCTCTCTGCTCTGTTCGCCTCTCCTCTCCAGAGCTGTAACGACCACTTCGACGTTGACGCCATAGAGTTTCTCGTATCCCTCTTCAAGAGTATTCCCGATTACCACTATGTCCTTGTACTGACGGTGGGACTGCGCTCTCTTGATAACCGCGTAGGGTAGGGAACTCTCTGCAGTCCATCTGCCGAGTCTGTCTTCTCCTGTTATCACAAGGTCTGCATCGTTCACCCTGCCGGCAAAATCCGAAAGAAAGAGTATGTAGTCCGTCGCCTTGAGTGTCTTTGTCGCACTCGTGAAAGCGAGAAGGGGACACGTCATTCCTCCCGCGGCTCCAGAGCCGGAGATGGAATCGGGATCGAATGCCCAGTCTCTCATCAGAATCTCCCTGTAGCGGCTCAATGCCCTGGAGAGAGTATCTCCTGTGTCGTCAGTGCTGTAGACACGCTCTGCTCCGTTTTCCCCCGTGAGCGGAATCTGCATGTCCGTGAGAAGACGGAAAGATGCATTCTTCACGGTTGTGCTCATGAATGAGGGATCTATTCTCTCGAGACTGACGAGGCTCTCTGCTCCGTCAGAGAGCATCCTTCCGTCGCTGTCGAGAAATCTGATTCCCAGTGCCTTCGCCATTCCCCAGCCTCCGTCGGGGATGTCGGAATCCCCGAGTGCGAGATATATGTTCCTGACTCCCTTCCTGATGGCATCCATCATCATGATGCCCGTGCCGTAGGATGAGGTTCCGAGAGGGTTTCTTTCATCCCCGGAGAGTAGGTCGAGGGCGCTTGCCGATGCGGCCTCTATCACTGCCGCGCCGTCGGCGAGTATGCCGTAGCGTGCCCTTATCGGGCGGCCGAGAGGATCGAAGGTGTCGCATTCGACGTATTCTCCTCCCTGCATCGTTATGATTGCTTCGACAGTGCCTCTTCCTCCGTCGGCGAGAGGAAAGAGAGTGTAGTCATCCTTCGGATATATTCTCTTTGCACCCCGGATGATGCATTCTCCCGCATCCCTTGCCGTTATGCCGTTATTGAAGGAAGCCGTTGCAACGAGTATGTTCATCTTCTGTCCTCCTCCTTCAGGCGACGGCTGAGATAATCGGATGCCCGCCCGAGAATGCTGTTCATCTTCATGTCTGCATCGTAGGCATCCCTTCTCTTTATGGCGTCGGTTAGACCGGTGTAGAGAGGTATGCTCTCTCTGAACTCGTCTTCACTGCGGTAGTGTTCCTTTATGAGGTTTCTTATCATCTTCTCGAAACTCTGGAATACCATGTAGTAGGCTCTGTTTCCGCTGATTTCAGTAATGCATCTGTGGTAATCGTAAAGGACATCGACTATGCTGTCTTTCCCTGCCCCGGAGATCCTCTCCGTGTTTTTAATGAGCGCCCCGAGTCCCTCGTCTGTAAGAGACGCGCATGCCAGTCTCGCACATTCTCTTTCGATGAGAATCCTGAGGTCCATGAAGTCCCTGAAGAGAATCGGATCCACGGATGCGGAGTCATAGTTCATTATCGCCGAAAGTGTCTCCGCTGTCGCACGCTCAGAATACTGTGCCACGAATGTTCCCTTTCTCGGAACTATCGTCACGAATCCCATCCTCTCGAGATCGAGAATCCCCTGATTGATGGAACTTCTGCTGATTTTCAGTTCATCGGCGAAGCTTCTTTCCGCACTCAGCCTGTCCCCGGGCTTCAGTTCACCCGAGAGAATCCTCGATTTGATGATTTCTATGAACTTCGCCTTCAGACTGTCTTTTCCGTTCACGCTCCAGTTCTCCTTCATTTTCAATTCTAGAACAGGAAATACGTGCGCGCAAGTGTGGTATCTATGAATATGACCACAGCATTATGATTTATACCGTAATTTCTTATGGAATGGTACATCCGGCTATTCCGGATTGTACTGTGGTCATACCAGTATGCGAAAATCAGGGGGCCGAATTCCGAAAATGGAGACAGGAGAAGAAAATGAAATCACCGGTTCAGACGGTGACGCTGATGCTTTCTAAAAAGGCCCGATGCTGTTAAACTTGTCGGCATGAAGAAGACACTCCTTGCTTTATTTACGGTTTTCGTCCTCGGTTTATCACTCCATGCGGCGGAAAGTACAAATCCGTGGGCGCTCAGCTCGGTGACGCTAGGAATCGGAAACGACAAGTATGCGTACGGCCTCAGCCGTAATGACGACGACCAGCTCTCGTATTCCGAACATATCGCATTTGCAGCCGAAAGATGGTATCTGAAGGCGAATCTCAACGGCATAACCAACCGCGGCTGGAAGACGGGATGGGATATCCGATCGTCATCCGTCCTCGATATGAATGACGAGGACTTCTATCACGGCAGGCTCGATGTCACCGAGATAAAGGCAGGACTGAACTATCCCTTCAGTCTCTCCGATGCCTTCGCCCTGACCGTTTCTCCCGAAACAGGCTTCTTCCTGTCCGGCAATACAGGATATGTCCATCTTCAGAACCTTGTTCACAAGATCTTCGGAATGCACCATGTGGATCTTCCGTATGATTATGATGACGTGAGGTTCCATTTCTATCTCGGAGCCAACGCAGACCTCTACTGGAACATATGTTCTCTCAAATCCACGTCTCTTTCGCTTATCGTAGGAGCGTCGGCTTCCTGTGCCTTCGGTTTTGAATCGACGGAGAAGGTGACTGCCACACTGACACTCCAGAACGACTACAGCGAAGTTCTGGCAGTGAGCGTCGGCTGGAACTGGACACAGGAGCTTAACTCGTCTCCCACGATGGAACTCTATTCGAGATACATCAACGGCCCGTATGCATCGTACAAGATAAACACGGGGCTCTTCACTCTCGATTACTTCACGGAGCTTACGAACCATTTCGGCTATGCGGTGCTCTCCGTCGACGTGATGAGTTTCTTCCATCCGACACTCTGGAAGGAGAACAACTTCTATCTTTCGATGGGTTTCGCGAACATGATCGGAATCAGATTCCAGGATCAGGAACTCAACTGGCCCATAAACGACAACTGGTCGATCGTCCTGAAGAACAGGTATGTCGCGGGATACCCGACGAACAGAAAGGATGAACTCAGTGCAGACCCGAACCGTGAATACCGCCTCAAGATGGGGCATGTCATGGATACTCTCGGATTCGAGTTCTCGTATCCGATTGCCGCACTCTCGAACTGGATTGCTCCGTATGTGTCATTCTCCCTCGGTTACATGCGCTGGGACTTCACATCGCTGACGAACATGATTGAAGTGGCTTCGACGCCGTCCAAGGTCTGGAGCATGAGCCGCGATAAGGGCGAGAAATACGAACACTCGTTCGTAGTCGACCTGGAGACAGGTATCACGCTCATTCCCGAGGGCCTCATATCCTTCAACTCCACATCATTGACACTTTCCCTTTACGCAGGACTGTCATATGTGACGGGAGACTTCGTGAAGGGCTACAGACAGGTTACGGAGGACAAAGTCTCTCCTAGCTGGGACTACACATCCACGTGGAAGGATAACTTCATCTTCCGCTGGGGGCTCACTCTCAACTTCGGTTTCGATATCTGAAAGTGAAGAAGCGCTCTCTCCTCGTAATCATCATTCTCCTCTTGTCTATGCTCTTGGAAGCGGTTGATGTCTCCGCCGCATTCGGCAACGACAAGTATTCCTTCGGCTTCAGCCGCAACGATGATGACAATCTCTCTTTTCTGCAGGCTCTGACAGCAGAGTGGAGCGCCTGGAAGGTGACTGCGGATATCCGGGGATACACGAACAGAGGCTGGAAGACGGGATGGAGCGTGAATGACAGCACTTTTGAAGACAGCGACGAGACTCATTTCTACAGCGGTCGTCTCGATACCGTCGGTCTCTCTGTTTCTTACGCCTGGCACCGGAGCCTTCAGTCATTCACCTTTTCTCTCAGCCCGGGAGGAGGATTCATTCTCTCCGGCAATCTTGCCCAGAGCCTCGTACAGAACACATTCCATCGTCTATCGAATGTACGGCAGCTCGACCTTGACTACGACTACACACAAATAAGGGTACATCCTTTTCTCTTTCTTGACGGGGGAGTGTCATTCTCTCCCGTCTCCTTCCTTTCGCTCTCGATTGAAGGGAAGGCGTACTCCGCATACGGCCTTGCTTCGTCTTCGTCTGTTCTTCTGTCTCTTTCGGCAGTGAAGGAAGGAAGAGAACTCTTCTCTCTCTTCTCCGGCTGGAGATGGAGAAAGAATCTGTCCCCGTCACCGACGCTTGCCCTCTATACCGAGTATGCCGAGGGGCCGAACTGGGGCTTTTCATTCGACTTCGGCTTTCTTTCCGTTGATTATGCGGCACAGATCATGAATCACACAGGAACGGGCACTCTTGTCTTCCATCCGCTGGAATTCTTCGAACCGGCTCAATGGAAGAAGAGCGATGTCCTTTTGACAACAGGCTTTTCAAGACTGATAGGGATAATGTTCCAGGAGCAGAATCTCGAGATACCTCTCGGCCCTGTCTCTCTTGTCTTCCGTAACAGATATATCGCCGGCTATCCGGCAAGCTGGGAGAGGGACGGCTCACTGAATACCGAGACGGAGGGAAGGATCAGACAGGGCTATGCGATGAATACGGCCGGTCTTTCGTGGTCTTTTTCTCTCTTTTCCTCATGGGTCAGACCGTTCTTCTCGTTCACAATCGGCTGTATGAAGTGGGAGGTGACGGAAAACAGGAACATGATGCCTTCCTCATCCGTTCCGTCAAGACCGTACGTGGGGAGCGGGGCAGCCTACTCGTTCGTCATCGATTTCGAGACGGGAGCGAGCATCATACCCGATGGCCTTCTTTCCTTCTCCGATGTCACACTCTCTGTCGTTCCGACTGCAGGCGTCGCTTTCGTCAGCGGTGACTTCGTTTCCGCATACAGGAATGTGTCTGAGGGAAGAGGGGAGAATGAAGAGCATCCCCTGGACGGATTTCTCTTCCACTGGGGAATTCTCCTTTCCTTCGGCCTCGACCTCTAGAATGTCGTCTCGTCAGGGTTCCTTGCCGGGACTATTCCCTCGGGGATGACGGCTTCTATCTTCGCCATGTCAGCCTGTGTTATCTCGAAGTCGAAGACTCGGGTGTTCTCTTCGATTCTCTCCGGCGTGACGCTCTTGGGAAGGGGGATGTATCCCGACTGGAGTGCGTACCGGATACAGAGCTGTGCGATGCTGCGGCCGTATTTCTGTGAAAGCCCGATCATCACTTCATTATGGAACATGCCTCCCGTTCCCATCGGAGAGTAGGCTTCAAGAACCATGTTCTTCTCTCGGGAATATGATGCGATCTCCTTCTGGTTGATGCCGGGACAGAACTTGATCTGGTTGACGACGGGAAGTATTTCAGCTTCTTCGAGAATGTTGTCTATGTGGTGCGGCCAGAAGTTCGAGAAACCGAGCGCTCTTATTCTGCCGTCCCTGTATGCCTCCTCCATCGCCTTCCAGCATTCCCTGTCTATTCTCTTCCAGTCATCGCGGAAGGCAATCGGATTCGGCCAGTGGATGAGATAGAGGTCGATGTAGTCGAGCCCCAGTGCGACAAGGGACCTGTCGATGGCTTTCTTCGCTCTTTCATAGCCGTGGTCGGGATTGGCAAGCTTCGTCGTTATGAAGAGGTCCTCCCTCTTTTCCCCGCTTTCCTCAAGGTAGTCTGCCACTGCTCTGCCGACGCTCTCCTCGTTGCCGTATGCCGCGGCCGTGTCTATATGTCTGTAGCCTGCTCTGAGAGCGCTGAGAACGGCGCTGTAAGCCGTTTCTCCTGATGGTGACTGCCAGGTTCCGAAACCTATGACTGGAATCTTCACGCCGTTGGAAAGCGTGACCGTGTCGCTGAGGGATGTATATGTCATGTTATGCCTCCGTCTTCATTCTATCATAAATCATCAGTTTATGTAGATACGTCTGAAGCCGTCAGGATAGTAGGCATAGTCCTTGTCCTGTGTCGTTCTGAGAACGTGAGAGAACCTCATTCCGCGGAAACATATGACGGTAAGACCGTCGTATGTTCCCATCAGCTGCAGATCCCCCTTTGCCCTGCGGCAGTAGACGATGAAGACCGAGGAGTCGATTCTTTTTTCCTTCATAAGCGTGAAGAGGGCGGATGTGAAAGAGGGGGAGGATATGGTTTCCTCGATGTAGGTCTTCGGACTTTTGAGCATGCAGATGATGTTGTAGTTATATGAGCACATGGAAGAAAGCTAGCCCGGAAAGGAGGAAAAAGGAAAAAATAACGGCAATCCGCCACCGTCTGTAGTGATTTTTCTTCCCAAGTGATGATAATGGAGTCATGAAAAAAACTTTACTCGTTCTTCTGCTTCTTCTGGCGGCGGTATCGCTGTACTCGGCACAGAGTATAGAGGTCGGCTCCGGAGCGGCATACAACAACACACAGGACAGCTTCCCCAAGCCGTTTCTGGATGTGACATATACCCTCGACAGGTTCTCCTTCTATCTTGACTACAAGTATGACAGAACCGTCACGGGTTATGTACAGTACAACTACGATGAGGGAATCTGGAACCATCAGGTGGACCTCACGTCGCGTTTCGTCTTCACGGAAGGCGGCTACAGTTCCCTTTCCTACATGTTCATCGTGAATCTCGAGAAGTGGGGACTCTTCCTCAACGTCGGTCTCGGCGCCGCTGCCAATCTTTCGTATTCCCTCTACACCAGGGAGCCTCTCTTCATGCTTACGAAGCTGATGAGACTGAGACTGGGCTACAGGGGAGAGAGATTCTCCATCTGCCTCTTCCTCGAGAACAACTACCGCTATGAGAGAGAGTGGAATCCGAAGGAGGCCCTCGGACTCTCTTTCGCTTATAATATTACGGACGTCGACACAGTCACTTTCGATGTCGCCGTCACATCATGCGAGATGCTGATTGATCCCTACCGCATCTTCTACTCGGGAAGGGCAAGAGCCGGTTACAGGAGGGCATTATGAGAAAGATTCTTTTTGTTCTGCTCATTGCAGCACTTATGGTTACATCATGTTCCGCTCCGGTCTTCAATCCTTTCCAGTTCACCACGAATCCCTTCCTCAAGGAGAACTGGATAAGCGAGGAGACGATTATGGATAAAACCGTTTCGTTCTCAGTCACGACCGACAACCACTTCGACAGGGCTGACAGTGAATGGTACAACGAGGAATATTACAGCTTCCTCGACAGCAGAAAGTATCCTTTTGCAATATCGCTGGGAGACATTACTGACACAGGTGTCATGGTCGAGAATGCAAGAAGTTTTGCAGAGGAGGTGAAGGAGCGTACGACGCTCAAGTTCTTCACGACATGCGTCGGCAATCATGACCGTCATACGGTCTCCGATGTGTGGGACAGCGGGGAGGACGAGATGTTCACGACTGCGGGCCGCTACTACTACGGTAAGACATCCGACGGCAGACCTCTTCTTGCAATCTACAAGCTCGACAATTCATATGACTGCATCACCGACAGGGAATTCGAGTACTTCGAAGAGGCTCTGAAGGAGGAGACAGCCCTCTACAGGATGATCATCATCCACGAGAACGTGTCGACTGGAAACACCCTGGGCCCCACGCTCGTACTCTTCGGACTCAGCAGTGCGGAGACGAACAGACTCTACAGGATAATGAGCCAGAACAATGTCGGCCTGATACTTTCCGGACATAATCACATAGGAAACGTAGAGTATCATTTCTCCGAAACGCTCGGCGAACTCAACCTGGCTGCATATCACAAGAAGAAAAATGCCGTTCTCAATATGGAGAGTCCGGGATACTTCTACGACTTCACCCTGGACACAGAAACCGGAGACGTCACCATAAGCGGCTATCTTGCAAAATATACAACCGATTACAAGACGGCGAAGGCCGAGAAGACATTCTCCTTCAGACTGCCGAAGAGCAACTGAACTAATGAGGGCCCGGAATACCGGGCTCTCACTCACAAAAAAACAGAGCTGATATTGAATCCCTCCCGGGTCCTTGCCCTCAGCCCTGTGTCTATTACGAAAACAACAATTCTTTTAATCTGACTAAATCATAAACTGACTTTCTTTGAGTTGTAAAGAATTATTTTTATTTTTTTCTACTCTTCGTCGTCATGGTGGATTCTCTCCCAGGTGCCTTGGGAGAACCTGAATCTGAAATCATCGGCATCCTGGATTTTTCCATCCTTCTCGACCCAGATTTCGAAGAGAAATTCGTCAGCGATTGCAACCGGAATTGTCTTAATTATGTCAGTGACATCCTTTTCCGAATAGGATTCATCTTCCCCGAGTCCGATGTTAATCGAGAAGTAGCAGTTATCATCGCTGTTGTACTCATGGTAGACTTCACTGTGGCTGTACGGACATCTCCTGAGCTGCAGGGCAATCGTTCTTGCAAGGAAATCTGCAAGCCTCGTCTTGAATTTTTCCGTTTCATCAAGGCTGGATGGTGTTTCGTCCTTCTCCCAGCCCCCTGCGAACCAGTTGTATGTGTATCTGATGGCGGGGGTGATTTCCCTTCCGCGTCTGTCGAGTATGCGGTAATCCACACAGTAGTAGCTCTCTTCATCCCCGTCGGCGTTGAATTGGGTGCTGTATTTCGTTATGGATTCAAGGGTCTTTTCCAGATAAGAGCGTTCCCTTCTTGAAAAGCATCCGCTTTCGATATCCATTCCTTCGACATGCGTTATGTCGACCTCGAGTCTTCTGTAACCGAATTTCGAGTCTTCGGTTACGCTTATGAATTCAAGAGAGCTTTCCGCTTTGATGAGCGCGTCTTCAAAATCTGCAAATATGTTTTCTCTGATGGTCATGTATATCAGTGTAGATGAAAAATGCTGCAGAAACCAGAAAAAACGGAAGGAGAGGAAAACTGACGGCGAAAATAAACGGAAAAACCTAAGATTTGTCGTGTAATTGACTTGCTCATAAACAATAAATGTATAAAATACTCCATTGGTATTTTATATTAGAGGTTTAACATGGATACAATTCTTATTACACTATCCTTTGCCATGATCGCGGGCCTTCTCATGAGCAGACTTGCAAAGAAGGTGAATCTTCCTGCTGTCACGGCTTACCTTGTCGCAGGACTTCTCATCGGGCCGTATTTCATCGGCAGACTCGGAATAGAAGGGCTGGGATTCAACAGCCTTGAAGCTGTCAATTCCTTTGACATCATCAGTCAGACCGCACTGGGATTCATCGCGTTCGCAATCGGCAATGAGTTCAGGCTCAAGGATCTCGAGAGCATGGGACGCGCGGCAATCACAGTCGGTATTCTCCAGGCCGTGATTACGACGATTGTCGTCGACATCGCACTCTGTGCACTTCACTTCATCGCGCCCTCCGTTCTCTCGCTTTCGTCTGCAATCACGCTCGGCGCCATTGCAGCTGCAACTGCTCCCGCCGCAACGCTGATGGTCGTCAGACAGTACAAGGCCGAGGGACCTCTCACGAAGCTCCTTTTAATGGTTGTCGCCATCGATGACGCTGTCGGCCTTGTCCTCTTCTCGGTTTCCTTCGGTATTGCATCCGCACTCGAGACGGGAACGGCAAGCATTGTCACGATTCTTTTAGAACCTGTACTTGAAATCGGACTCTCGTTCGTACTCGGAGCACTCGCAGGGTGGCTGTTGAACATACTCGAGAGATTCTTCCACTCGAGAAGTAAGCGTCTTGCCCTTGCCGTCGCATTCGTATTCTTCCTCGTCGGCTTCTCCGACAAGGAGTTCAATATCGGAGGAGTGGTGACACTCCGCTTCTCGCTGCTGCTCGTTCTCATGATTACCGGAACGGTTTTCTGCAACATCTGCGAGACGAGCCTCGAACTCATGGACAGGGTCGAAAGGTGGACGGCACCTCTCAACATGCTCTTCTTCGTCCTCAGCGGAGCGGAGCTCAATCTCTCGATTCTCATGAATCCGACGGTAATCCTCATCGGTGTAATCTTCATCCTCGCGAGAAGTGCGGGTAAGATCAGCGGTGCATACCTGTCATGCAGAATGGAGCATACAAGCGAGAACATCCAGAAGCATCTGGGAATCACACTGCTTCCGCAGGCCGGTGTCGCTCTCGGCATGGCGCTTACGGCAGCCAATCTCTCCGACGGCGCCGTCGTAAGGAGTGTCGTTCTCTTCGCTGTTCTCGTCTACGAACTTGTAGGACCGACGCTCACGAAGCGCAGCCTCACTCTTGCCGGCGAAATCAAACCGGAGGGAAGAAAGTCTTCCAGAACCGTGAACGGGGAAGACACGAAGGACGCTTTTACTGTAAAATAGCGTATGCAGTACATTACGCAGGACTTACGGATTGAAAACATAAAGAGCATAAAGAGCCCCGAGGAACTCGGAGCTCTCTTTCCACTCCTTGAAGAGGACAGAAAGAGGATATGCGCATTCCGAGAGAAAGTAATAGACATAATTACGGGAAGGGATGCACGAATGCTTGCCATCGTGGGTCCCTGTTCGATTCATGATCCCGATGCGGCAGTTGAATATGCAAAGCGGCTCAAGAAGCTCAGCGAAGAGGTGGAGGACGAATTCTTCGTCATAATGCGAACTTACTTCGAGAAGCCGAGAACCGCACTGGGCTGGAAGGGACTCATAACCGATCCGTATATGGACGAGTCGTATGATATTGAAAAGGGCCTCGAAATCTGCCGTCGTCTTCTTCTTGAGATAACACGCATCGGACTTCCTGTCGGATGTGAGGTGCTCGATCCGATCGTTCCCCAGTACACTGACGAGCTCATGAGCTGGTCCAGTATAGGGGCACGCACCACGGAGAGCCAGACACACAGGGCAATCTCCTCCGGACTCTCCGTTCCCGTCGGCTTCAAGAACTCGACATCCGGGGACTACAGCGCTGCAATCAATGCAGCCCGGAGCGCAATGGCCGGAGCCGCATTCATTGGTGTCCAGCGCGACGGAATGATTGCACGCTACATGACAAAGGGCAATCCGTACACCCATATAATCCTCCGCGGAGGTGTACACGGCCCGAACTATCATGAGAACGATGTCGAGAGTGCGGAGAACGACATGAGGAAAGCGGGGCTGGAACCCAGAATCGTCATCGACTGCTCACATGCCAACTCCAACAAGGACTATACGAGACAGAAGAGGGTCCTGAGATCCATCATCGACCAGAAGGCATGGGGGAACACCTCCATCAAAGGCTTCATGCTCGAGAGCAACCTCGAAGAGGGGAGCCAGAAGATTCCATCGGATCTGTCACAGCTGAAATACGGTGTCTCCGTGACCGATCAGTGCATCGGCTGGGGAGAGACGGAGAGAATAATGAAACATGCCGCCGAAATCCTGAGAGAAAGCAAAAGACGGGGCGGGGAGGATATATTATGAAGGAAGCTGTCATACTGCTTGCACCCGGCTTTGAAGAGTGCGAGGCGCTGTGTGTCTTTGACGCTCTCGACCGCGGAGGAGTGAAAACATCTTTTATCTCTGTCGGAGAGAGAACTGTCGAGTCCGCACACGGCGTGAAGATAACTGCGGACGAGGTACTGACTGAGAAGACTCTGGAGAGGAACTTCGACCTTGTCTTCCTCCCCGGAGGAATGCCGGGAGCGTCGAATCTCCGTAAAAGCGCACTTGTGTGCAGACTCGTCACGAAGACCAACGAGAATCTTTCGCTTGTCGGCGCCATCTGCGCCTCTCCTGCTGTAGTACTGGGACCGCTCGGACTTCTTGAAGGGAGGAAGGCAACGGTATTCCCCGGATGCGAGAGCTACTGGCCGCTTTTCGATTTCTCCTCTGACGGAGTTGTCGTCAGCGGCAATATCGTGACGGGAAAATCCGCAGGCTGGGCATTCGACACGGGCCTTGTACTGCTTTCGCTTCTCACTGACAGGGAGACGGCGGAAAAGGTAAGAAAACAAATCTACTATAAGGAAGGATGAAAGCCATGAATCAGTTTCCTGAAAACTACACACCCGTTCTGAACCTTCATGAGACGGAGCGTGCCATCAAGGCGGTGAAGGACACATTCGAGAAGGAGCTCGGCTCAGCTCTGAGACTGAGGAGAGTCACTTCTCCTCTCTTCGTCGAGAGCGGAAGCGGCATAAACGACGACCTCAACGGCGTCGAAAGGCCGGTATCTTTTCCGGTGAAGAACATGGGGGAGAAGAAGATGGAGATCGTCCAGTCCCTCGCAAAATGGAAGAGAATGGCTCTTGCAGAGCTCAGATACCCCGCTGGACTCGGCCTCTATACGGATATGAACGCACTCAGACCCGATGACGACATCGATGCAATACATTCCATCTACGTCGACCAGTGGGACTGGGAGAAGGTGATGGAAGACGGGGAGAGGAATCTCGATTTCCTCAAGGAGACCGTAAGGACAATTTACGGGGCGCTCAAGAGAACAGCCTTCACGGTTGAGGAACTCTATCCCGAACTCAGAGACTATCTTCCCGAGGAGATAACATTCGTTCACAGCGAGACACTGAAGGAAGAATACCCCGACCTCACCTCCGAGGAGAGGGAGAGAGAGGCGGCAAGAAAGTACGGTGCAATCTTCCTTATCGGAATCGGATACGGGAACCCGCCGCACTCGGGTCGTGCTCCCGACTACGATGACTGGTCAACGGAGACTGAAGAAGGTTTTCACGGTCTCAATGGTGACATCATCGTATGGGACAGGGTGCGATCGAGCAGCCTCGAACTCTCCAGTATGGGAATAAGAGTCGACGAAGAGGCACTCATGCGCCAGCTCAAGATCAGGAAGACCGAGGAAAGAGCACAGCTCTACTGGCATAAGCGTCTTCTTAACGGAGAATTTCCCCAGACAATCGGCGGCGGTATCGGGCAGTCGAGACTCTGCATGTTCCTTCTCCAGAAGGCACACATCGGAGAAGTCCAGGCTTCGGTCTGGCCGGAAGAAGTATACGAGGAGGCGAAAGAGCACAATACTCATCTCTTCTGATTTGTCTGGAGATGACAGGAAAGAGCCGGTTTCAAGCCGGCTCTTTTACACGATGTTCCTCCCTCTCATGCCTTCCTGATGACAGTCATGTAGAACTCAACGCCCTTCGGAAGTGACGAGATGTACATGTTCTCGTCTATAGCATGGATCGACTCGAGCTGCTGTCTGTCGATGTAGAGGGGTGCAAAGCGCAGTGCGTTGTCCGTCAGCTCCGAGTAGAAGTAGGCATCCGTGCCGCCAGTCATGATGTACGGCGACGGGATAACGTCGGGATAGACTTCCCTGACTGTCTCCTCGATGAGGCGGAAGGGGGGAGCATTGAAGTCCACCGCCTTCTGCGGTTCGCTGCAGTCGGAGTAGTCGGCTTCGAGATTGTACTTCTCGAGATAAGGTGCGAGGATTTCCTTTGTCTTCTCCACACCCTGGTGCTGGATGAAGCGTGTGTTGATGTTGACCCACGCCTTCTCCGGAATGACATTCCTCGCGTCGGCTCCTCCGCACATCGTGAAGGCCATCGTGGTACGTATCATCGCTGCAGCCTTCGGACTTATCGCGGGAAGCAGCTTCGCCAGAACCGGCTTGAGAGAGTTTGCGTGTCTCATTGCAAAGCCCAGTACCCCGTCCGTCTTCTTTCCCAGTCTTCTGAACATTTCGAGTAGGGTGGGGCTGAACTCGATTATGTTGGGATTCTTCTTTTCGATGTCACAGATGAATGCGGCAAGACGCGCAAGCGGTGTGTTCTTCCCGGGCGCCGATGCATGGCCGCCGTTGGATTTTGCACTGACGACGATGTTACCCGTTCCCTTTTCGACTGTGCCTATCATTGCAAAACGTCCCTTTACACCGTTCATGGGCTCGTCCACTATCATGCCGCCTTCGTCCATGAGGAAGAGAAGCTTCACGCCTTGGCTCTTCAGATATTCCACTGTTTTCGGAGCACCGCTTCCGCGTACCTCCTCAGTCGAAGATGAGGCAAGATAGACATCCCCTGACGGCTTATAGTTCTCTTCAAGAAGCTCTTCCACGGCCTCCATGAAGCAGAAGAGCGAGCCCTTGGTGTCGACCGTTCCGCGTCCCCAGACCCTGCCGTCCTTTACAGCCCCGCTGAAGGGAGGCTCCTTCCATTCGCCGGATGCCGGAACCACATCCTGATGGCTCATGAAGAGGATGGGGTCTCTCTTTCCTTCTCCTGTCCACTTGATGAGGAGAGATGAGTCGATGTACTTCACATCGAGACGGGAGAAGATGAGGGGGAAATTTTCCTTCATCACTTCATGCAGCTTATCGAACTTCTCCGTATTCGGATTTCCCGCTTCAGAGATCGTTTCGACCCTGATCATCTTTGAGAGCTTTTCAGCGTAGATCATTTCGTCCTTCATTTCTTCTTCTCCTCGAGCATTCCCTTCTTATACATGAAGAAGCTGATTGCGATACTCATCGCCCCGATTACTATCATCATGACTGTTGTCTGGCTGATGAGAGACGGAACGAATATGCAGAGCGCCGTCATGAAGAGCACCGGAACGGCGGTGAGCTTCCAGCTCTTCGAGAAGTACTGGCATCCCAGGGCTCCGAAGAGGGCCGGAAGGAGATTGTCGAATGCCGGCTTCAGTGTCGGATTCTGCAATACCGGAGTGAGAGGAATCAGAAGAAGGACGCCGATGAAGATGACGAGCATCGTCACAAGCGAGGATGTCGCGACGGAGAGCGTCGTGATTACGCTGTCTTCCTTCGTTCCGGCACTCGTTCCAGCGATTTCACGTGCAGAGTACGCACACGGGAGCTTCATGTTGATGATGTTACCCGTGATGAACGAGAGATATGATGCACCCGCTCCGAGAATCGGGACGTAGATCAGGAACTCCACGATGCATATCGGAAGATATGTCACGCCGACACGCAGGAGGCCCTTTGCCCATCCCGACCAGCTGATGCTCGTTCTGAGGATTGCCGAGAAGATGAAGGGAACGGCAAACAGGAGTCCCAGGCCTATCGAATTCATTATGATACCGCTTCTGTGAACCGACTTTTCGAAGTCTGAATAATCGAACTTGTCCATTTTTCCTCCTCAGGCCACGATTGCGGCTGCCGCCATTGCGACGAGCATCGAGAGTGAGAGTGAGAAATTCTCCATCCACTTGTAGCCTTTGTCCTCGAGTACCATGCATACCTTCATCACGAGAGCTGCAACGAGTGCCGTGATCAGAGGAACTGCAGACGAGAGATTATCGAGAGGATCGGAATTCGTGAGGCCGTTGAAGGCTCCCGCGATGTAGGATCCGATGAATGTTCCGCAGAACCCGATGAACATGCTGACCATCGCCCAGTCGGAGAAGCTCTTTCCCGTCTTTTTCTCTCCGCTTTTCCTGTTGAGCAGCTTATTGCATTTCCTGCTGTACCAGGGGCAGAGGAAGATGGTACACAGCACACCCCAGCATATGCCGCTGGTCATTACGGCAAGGATTGTGACAAGAGTCCTGGTTGTAAGTACGGCTGAGTTGAGCTCCGTTCCCATTGCCTGTGCTGCAGCTTCAGCGGCAATGGCCTCGTAGGAGAGGTTGCCGACGACGCTGAGGCGAAGCCACGCAGTCGGGACTCCGAGGGAACCCGAGAGTGCTATGACTCCGAGAAGAATCGAAACGGCAGGAAGGACAGTGAAGAGGGCCGACGATGTTATGGCCTTCTTCAGAACGGATTTCTCCATTCCTATCTTCAATCCCGCTCTGTAGAACTTGATGATGAAGTACAGACAGCCCAGTGCGATGAAGAGCAGAACGCCTCCAACGACAAGGTAGAGTACCGGTGAATTGGCAAGACTTAAGTAATCCATGAATCCTCCGAATAAGAATAAGTCAATTTTATGTATGATAATTCTGTTCTTACAAGTAGAAACATGAAGAAAATCGGAAATTCGCTGCGTCACTCTCTATGATTATCAGAATTCCGGAAGAAGCCGGCATATAAATCCTGAGCTGCGTATTACTGCAGGAAGAAGACGAGGGCGGACGACTGACATTACGTTGTTTTCTGTTTCTTGACATAAAGAGCAATCTATTCATATCTGCTGATTTTTTTTGTAGTGTTTCGTCCCTGTTTTGAGTATACTGTGGAAAACGGAGGAAAAAATGAAACTCATCGTAGCAAAGGATTATCAGGAAATGAGCACACAGGGGGCTCTGATAGTAAAGGAACTCATGCTGAAGAAGCCGGACGCAGTGCTCGGCCTCGCAACCGGAAGCACGCCGGTGGGAATGTACCGCGTTCTTTCCCAGATGTATATGAACGGTGAGATTTCGTTCAGCAGAATCACGTCGGTCAACCTTGACGAATATTATCCGATAAAGAGGACGAACGAGCAGTCGTACCGCTATTTCATGAATGACAACTTCTTCGATCACATCGATATAGATATCGAGAAGACGCATGTGCTCAACGGAGAGGCATCGGATCCCGACAGGGAATGTGCAGACTACGAGAAGATGATAGAGAGTCTGGGAGGAATAGACCTTCAGGTACTGGGAATCGGGCGCAACGGCCATATCGCATTCAACGAGCCGGGCTCCTTCCTCTATCCTCATACACACAAGACGGCACTCACCGAGAGCACAATCGAGGCCAACAGCCGTTTCTTCGACTCAGCCGATGAGGTCCCACGCTATTCCCTGACTATGGGAATGGGAACAATCCTCTCTGCAAGGAAAATAATTCTTCTTGCCAGCGGAAAAGACAAGAAGGATGCAGTAAAGAAGATGCTCGGCGAGACCATCGACACGACATGTCCTGCAACTCTTCTCTCGATTCACAGGGATGTCACAGTCATCGTGACAGAGGATGTTCTGGCCTGATGAAGAGAATAACGAACTGCCGCATAGTCCTTGAGGACGAAGTGATTGAAAGAGGTACCGTCGAATTCAGGGACGGTATAATAGCCCGCGTTTCAGATAAACCCTCTCCCGATGGAGATATAGATGCATCAGGCCTCACTCTTGCCCCAGGCTGTGTGGACCTCCATACCCACGGCTCCGGAGGATACGATTTCATGGACGGCGACGAAGAGGCCATCCACGGGGCGGCGAGGGGACTCGCGGCGTTCGGTACGACCACTGCTCTCGCAACGACGCTCACATCCTCGGATGAAGAACTCTTCTCGTTCTTCGACAATCTCAGCTCCGCCCAGAATAGAAGAGGCAGAAACGAAGCAAGACTGCCGGGAGCGCATCTCGAAGGTCCATACTTCAACTTTGACATGAAGGGTGCACAGGACCCGAGATATATCCGCAATCCTGATCCTCACCATTATAATATGATTCTCGAGAAGTCCCGCGGTAACATCAGACGATGGTCTGTCGCTCCGGAACTCGACGGAGCCATGGCCTTCATAAAAGATATCTCATCACAGGGCATAATAGTTTCCGGAGGACACACGAAGGCGGACTTCAGGACAATCGGAAGGGCGGTGGAGAACGGAATGACGATGCTGACCCATTACTATTCCGCGATGTCGAGCATGACCAAGAGCCATTCGTGGAAGATTCTCGGCGCCACCGAGGCGGGTTTCTACTTCGATGAACTCACCGTCGAGCTCATATGTGACGGATGCCATCTTCCCGAGGACCTTCTGAAGCTTATCTTCAAGCTCAAGGACCACTCCCATATAACTGCAATCTCCGACAGCATGAGAGGGGCCGGCTTCACCTCCGGTCCGTCCATCCTGGGACCGAAGAACAACGGAACGAAGGTCATCATAAAGGATGGTGTTGCATACCTCGAGGATCTCAGCTGCTTTGCAGGTTCCGTTGCAACAGGCATAAGGCTTGTGAAGACACTCTCGTCTCTCGCCGGTCTCAGCCCTGTCGAAGTCTTCCGTACAACGTCCCTCAATCCCGCGAAGATGCTGAAGCTCGACTCTTCCATCGGTTCGATAAAGGAAGGTAAGAAGGCTGATTTCATCCTCTACGATGAAGAATTCAACCTTCACGGCGTTTATATCGACGGGGAAAAGGTCTGAGGTAGATTTATCCTCTCAAATCGTGTAAGGTTATCTTTCAGTGAACGGAGGTCTTTCCAATTGAGATATACAAAGGCTGTTGCGGCATTCCTATTGTTTTTTGTATGTGTTGCCGCACCTTCTCAGCCGCTCTTTGATGAAACGCTTTCCGGTTATTCGACGGGATCGAACGGACTTGGCGGCGGATATCTTCCGGTCTCATTCTCGATAGCAAAGTCCGCAAGAGTACAGATGCTCCCCGAGGGTGAGGAAAAGGCTTCTCTTTCCTTTTCCTCGTCCTACAGTCTTTCATCCTCCTCTGACAGCTCGTACTGGGATTACAAGACTGGAACTCCTACTTCTTCATGGACCAACAGCGGTGCTGTTATCAGCTCAGAGAGCAAATACTATTTCAATCCGACGGGAAGCATGAGTCTCTCCCTTTCCCAGAAGCTCGATGAATGGACGTATTCCGTCTCTCTTTCTTCCCGTTACTCTCTTCCCCAGGAGGCCCTCGGCGGAGCAGCCTCCACCGCAGGCTCTAAACTGCAGTTTTCGACATATGATGAGTCATCAGCAAAGTGGACAAAGAAGTATACGGATAAGGATGCCGTCTATGCATATCCATGGCTTTACGGGGAGAGGACGAATCTCAATTCATGGATGGGCCTCTCTGCAAGGAGAAGCATCTATACGGTAAAGAATCTCTCTTCCTTCAACATGTCATTCTCCTTCGAGATGGGGCCGTGGTGGATGCTCAACAGGGTATCCAACGGGGGAATAACGCTTTCCGACTATTACAGACTGTCGGCATCGGTGTCCGAGGAGATGGTTCTCAAGAATGTCGAACAGTCCATTTCTCTCAGGTGGCTCAGGATAAGTCTCTCGCACTCTGACACTCTGTCATACACTTTCGGGAAGATCGTCCCGCAGAACAAACTGAATTCATTCCGCCTCCGCGGCTGTCTTTCGGACAGTGTGTCTCTCGTCATCGCCGGCCCCCAGATTCTGGATTCCGGAACGGGTGTCAGCATGAGTGTGTCCTACAACAACAGTCTCTACTTCGGAGGATTCGAGAACGAAAGAAGCGGAAAGAGCAGGGGACTGGCATATGTGTCCACGCTTTCCTCTTCCGTTTCGCTCTCTGTCTTCGGTTTCATATCGTTCTATTACGGCGTTTCATGGAATATCGCAAACGGCTATTCTTCGCCTTCGCGCCTCACCTCAAGCTCAGAGGTGAGCATGTCGCTGAGTCTGTAGGAGGCGAAGAATGAAAAGACCTGTTGTTTCTCTCTTCATGATATTCATCGCAGTGCTCTCCCTGAGTGCTGTCACTCTCTCATCCTCCGTTCTCTCGGCCCAGGGTGATGTCAGATTTGCAGACGGCTTCTACCCGATAAACGGAAAGTTCAGCTATGAAGCCTCTCTTCCCGATTATCTGGACTCCATTGCCTCCTCCCTTACTCTCAATTTCGATGCCGGCCTGAAGCACAGGCTGCTGGTCCAGAATCCGGAGACGGGTGAGCATATGGACAGCACATCTTCTCCGTACGAGGACGAGAAGGCACGCTGGTACCAGGTGCAGTACATATACTTTTCTCTCGAGTACGAGATGGGTCTTGTGAATGTCGATTATCTTTCCTCTCCGCTCTTTTCACTCGTCTTCTCTCTTGAGGGAGACTACGAGAACGCCTATGAGAGACTGGGATGGCTGAATACGGACGGGGATGAAGCGACATTCACCATAATCGAAGAAGGAAAGAGAACGGAGAGGTTCTCTTCCTGCAGCGGGGTTCCCGAGCTTAAGACCAGAAAGCTTTCACATACCGGTATCGGTCTGGGGGCGAAGTACCGCTATGTCGAGGAGACGAGAATGACGAAGGACGGACTCTGGGCAGATCTGGCTGTGAAATACATGCCGTCCTGGTTCCCGCTTCACGACAAAAACGGTTCGTCATACCTTTCGGTATCTGCCGACGGCGGAGCAGCATTCACGCTTCTCAACGTAAGCCAGTTCTCACTTGGAGAGTCTTCTGATGTTCTCAGAATGTTCACTCTCGTACTCGATACCCAGTTCGGCATGCGCTTCGTCACCGGAAAGGGAATACCGCAGTATGCGCTTGAGAAGTCCCTGTGGGGAAGTCATAATGCCCATACCATGTTCCTCGTCTCCAATACGACGAAGCTGGTCTTTTCCGGTCCGCAGCTTATGGAGGATGTCTATCCGACTGTTTCTCTCCTCAGTGACATTGCCTATTCCTTCGGTCCTGTTGCAAACTCCGAAGGTACGATGAACTGCTTCAGCGGAAGCATTTCACTGAGGGCGGAGGCTGATTTATTCGACACGCTGTATCTTTACGCGGAATGCGGCTGGGTCTATGCATCGGTTTACACGAGAGACCTGGGGTTCAGATATTCATTGGGAGTGAGGCTGGGAATATGAGAAAGAGATTTCTTTCCGTCATTGTTGTTCTGCTTCTTGTTCTGTCGTCCCTCTTCTCATCCGGGATACCTTCTTCGGACAGGTTGTCCTTCTATCTGAGGGGGACGGTATCTCCGTCTCTTGTGAGTGAAGGTGTCTATTCGCTTCCTGCGAAGAAAGGTAATCTCCATTTCGCACTTGGTCTCGACATCTCGTTCGATATCTACAGAAACGACACAGATGCGAAGTGGGGGCTGAGCACATCGCTTCATGCTTCATATCCGCTAGTCTCCGGAAAATATGACAATTTCGTCTCTTCCGGTCTGGAAGACAGAAATGCGTTCCTCATGGCAGGCGCCGGCGCTGTCTTCAGATGTACGCCGTCTACCTATCTTGATGCCTCCCTGGCTCTGAGAATGGAGGTTATGACCTATGATTATTTCACACGGGGCATAATACTGGGTGTGACAGCGGAGACGAGAGCTGACTATTTCATGACCGATGACTTCTTCTTCAGCGGGGGATTAAGTCTGACGAACGGCTTTTTGAAGTTCACTCCGGCAAGTGAAGATACATGGTATGACAACCTCTATTCGACGCTTCTCTTCAGAGCGCAGATAGGTGCCGGATACAGGTTCGGCGGGGAGAGAAAGCGATGAAGAGGAGATTTGTCATTCTGCTTCTTGTCTTTACCGTTCTCTCGCTTTCCGCACGTCCTCAGTTCTTCGTCGGAGGCGGAGTCGAATGGGGGAGAATACATCCTTCGACTCTCTTTTCATCTGCACTGGAAGGCAATGAACGCTACTACTCGGGTGATTTCACCTATGCTGCAACGCTCGTTCCGAAGGTTGAACTGACTGTACTCCCGTACGCCGATGTTCCCGTCGGTCTGACCTGTGATTTCGGTTACGGTTTCGTAACGGGAGTCAACAGAAACGGAAGCACTTCGTCTTCTTACGATTACCGCTACGGATCCGACGGGGTTCTTCATCTATCGGGTGCTCTGACATACATCCATCTTGCCAGGAGCGAGAAGTATTTCTCTGTCAGCGGCACTCTCGGTTACAGCTGGAACCGTTACACTCTTTCGAAGAACGGGACGGAACGCGGAAAGAAGGCTATGAGTGACGATACAGTCATAAATCAGCATACCGTCTCAGTCGGAGTCGGAATGATCGGAAGGTATGACGCCCAGTATTTCTCTCTTTCGTGTGAACTCGGAAAAGACATGGACTTTGAAAAGGGTATATCGTCCCTGTGGAGCGGAAAGGGCTATTCCTTCACTGTCTCGATGTCGTTCGGCTGTGTATTCACTCTTCTCAATCAGAATCAGTTCATGAGGTAGACATGCTTCTTTACGATATCCTGGATAAACTTGAAAACTATACTTCCGTAATCCCCCATATGGACAGGGTGATTGACGTGATGGACCACTCGAAGCCCTATGACGATGAGTGCGGTGAATACTCCGCAGGAGGGGACGGCAGCGTGATGTACGTCGTCTCGGCCCATCTTTCCACACCCACCGGCTTCGAGGGTGAGAGAAGAGAGGGAAAGCTCATTCTCGAGATATGTCTCGAGGGGGATGAGATAGTCTCCGTGGACGGCTCGGTATTCCGTCTTTCACCGGGAGTCTTCCTTGTCTATGACGGAGGAGCAAAGATAAAGAGAGGAATCGCTTCCTCTCTTCCAGTTGCTTTCAAGACTGTGAGATTCTTCCTATAGAATCTGCTGCAGGGCTATGTCGTAGACGAAGAGCGAGTTGGGCTCTATGTCCGCTCCGTCTCCCTCGCTGATACCGCTGTACTCCGGTGGAATGAATGCCCTTATGGCCTCGCCGACGTGCATGTTAGTCACGGCACTCTGAAGTCCTTTCTCCAGAGTTATAACGCTGACTTCCGCATTCCAGTCTGCGTCCGTGAACTCGAGCTCTCCCGTCTCGTAGTCGAGTATGTATTCGTTGTAGTCCATTATGACCGTATCATACTGGGTGGGTTTGTCTCCCGTCACGTCGTCGGATGCGAGAAGAAGTATCTGGACACCGTTATCGAGAACCGTGATTCCGTCCTCTCTGCTGTTTGCCTCCAGAAATTCCTGAGCCTTCTTCAGGTTCTCTTCGGCTTTTTCCTCAAGCTCCGTGTAGTATTCCTCGTTGAGAAAATAGATGTAGCTGTTGAGTGCGTCCTGGATTTCCTCATCCGAGAGAGGTGCAGTCTCTGAGTAGCGCTCGTCGAGCATTCCTGCCATGAACGGGATTATCTCAATGTCGATCTCGGAAGAAAGCAGGTCTCTTATGACAGAAAAGCCGTAGGCGTATGAGAAAAGCTCTCCCTCTCTCTCCGGATACTCAAGTTCAAGAAGTTCCTCTATGCTTCCCGGACGCGGACCGTTGTCTAGATGTACGTCACCCGAAATGTACTCTCCATAGAATTCGTTTATGACGCTCTGGAGATTTCCAAGCGTTACGAAGACGGGGCTGTTCCAGTCCAGGGATGCATCATAGAGACCTCTCATGAAGTAGGAAGTGATGAACGGTATCCCGGATTCGACGAGCTCGTTCATGTTCTTGACGCCGAAAGCATAGCTGAAGAGGGTGGTGACGTCATCCGAATCTCCCTTTTCAATCGGTGTGTATGCTTCGTCCTCCACGGCTGCTTTTTCTGAAAAGGCTTCATCCGTGACGGCCTCGCTCGCTTCTTCCCTGGCAGTGGAAACTGCGCTATCGCTGTTGTCATCTTCTGAAGTCTCTGCCTCTGCGGCAGTATTATCGGGGGCTGTGACGGCCCTCTGTCCGTCCCAGTCTTCCTCTGTTATGTCCTGTGCTACGGAGCTGTTGTCACCGGAAGGTGTTATTTCACTCCCGCTTTCCTCTGTCTCCGGGATTATTTCTTTTACTTCACTTTTCTCCCCGGGGACATCTGATTCTGTACCGGTGTCTGCTTTTTCATCTGTATCCGGTGTGATGGCCGGCACTGTTTCGTCTTCCTTTTCCGTGATTACCGGCTCGGTTTTGCTCTCCGTTCCTTCAGCGGAAGGAGCTTTCTCCTCCTGCTGTCCGCTTAGGACGACGGATTCTTCTATGTCAGCCTTCTTTACTGTAGAGCACGAAAAGAGAAGCAGGATTAAAGATATGATTATAAGAATGTTCAGTGGTTTTCTCATGATTCCTCCTCTTTTCATTGTAGCACAGAGAGGAGGGAGAACAAATGTAGATTGAAAGAAGAGGGCGGGTAATGAGCCCGCCCTGTGTGTCAGATGAGATTTTTTCAGTTCTTCTTTTCGAGAAGTGCCTTGATGTCTCTCAGGAGAAGTACCTCTTCAGATACCTTCACTTCAGCTGCAGCTGCTGCAGCGGCCTCTTCGGCCTTCTTCTTCTCTTCAGCTGCCTTGGCTTCGGCTTCAGCCTTAGCCTTTGCCGCATTCTCCTCTGCATGCTTTGCTTCCTTCATTCTGTTGACTGCCCTGATGATAAGGAAGAGAACGAGTGCCGTAAGCAGGAACTGGATGATTGTCTGGATGAGAACGCCGTAGCGGATAGCGACTTCACTTGCTGTCTCGGTTGCAGGAATGAGGACGACCTTGAGTTCCTTGAAGTCAATCTTGCCGATGAGGAGTCCGATCACCGGGTTGATTATATCCTGAACGACAGATGTTACGATTGATGTGAAGGCACCGCCGATTACGATACCTACTGCCATGTCCAGCACGTTGCCGCGCATGACGAATGTCTTGAATTCCGATAAGAACTTTGATTTTTTAGCTTTTGC
Organism: uncultured Spirochaetaceae bacterium; assembly: GCA_964552905.1. GTDB lineage: Bacteria > Spirochaetota > Spirochaetia > Sphaerochaetales > Sphaerochaetaceae > Ornithospirochaeta. The sequence goes on along the minus strand of CAZKIT010000001.1, from coordinate 14,423 downwards.
CATAATATTCTCCGTACTCATGATTCTAAATAATTCCTCTCTGTTTGTTAATTGTCTGGCATGAAAAAAGAGGTAAGGCCGGAGCATTACCTCTTTCCTTGTTCCTTACAGCCTCAGTTCTCTGCGACTGTTTCCGCTGTTTCTGCCGTTTCAGCAGCTTCAGCTTCCGCGATACCCTTGAGGTAGATGCGGAAGATGAGGAGGGAATTGGGCTCGATGGAGCTTGTTCCGCTCTCGCCGTATCCGTAGTCGGGGTGGATGTAGACGTAGCATTCCTGACCGACGTTCATGTTGAGGCATGCCTCGACGAATCCGGGAATGAGTGATTCAAGAGAGAATGTGACGTCTGTTCCGCTGTCGACCTGTGTTCCGTCGAGAAGGTAGAGATCGTAGTCTACGATGACGGAGTCTGTCTCTGCCGGTCTTGCACCGAGAGTCTCGTCCTCGCTGATTATTTCGATGAGGTCGCCGGACGGAAGTGTAACGACACCTTCGTTGTCCTTGTTCTGCTCGAGGAACTCCTCTGCTGCGGCGAGGTTCTCTTCTGTGATCTGGGCAACATATGCTTCGTATTCAGCATTGAGCTTCTCTGCATAAGCGTTGACGGCTTCTGTCATCTCGTCACTCGTCATCGTCACAGGCTCCTCAAGATAGAGAGCCTCTGCTGCGCCCTGCTGGAAAGTCGGGGCGGTGATTTCATAACCGTTCATCCAGTAGAGCTGGACTGCATAGATGAAGCCGTAGCAGTATGAGAATCTCGAGAGAAGGTCGTCTTCCGCAGGAGAAGCAAGAGCACTTATCTCGTCAGAAGTCAGAAGTGTGCCGACTTCGCCTGTGAGACCGGCACCGTAGTAGTTGTCGATGTAGTCGGTGACAACCGTGTTCATGTCATCCGTGCTGATGAGAGGGGTGGCCGTGAAGTAGTCGATTCCGTCCTGGATGCCTCTGAGCCAGTAGCCGCCGTTGAAGGAGACTCCCTGACTTTTCAGGGACGATGTAATCATATAGCCGTAAGCGTAGCTGAAGGATTCTTCGACGCTTGTTTTATCAACTTCCGCGTAGGATGGTACAGAAGAGGCTGCAGCCAGTTCTGCTTCATACTCGCTGAGAATCACTTCCTTCGCGCCTGATGCAGCAAGCGGAAGCGTGAGAGCGAGAATCAAGACAAAAAATACTAGAAAACTTTTTCTGTTGTGCATTTGAAAATGCTCCTTTTCATACTTTATCTATAAATTTAATTAAGAGCTGTTCCGCGGTCAACCTCGTTCTTCTCCCGGGCAGTGTAGTTTAGATGAAGATGCCCCCTTCCCGGATGATGCTGCAGCCTGAAATAAATGAAGAGGGAAGTGCCTCCTCCTCCCGGGTGAGTGGATGACACTGTCCGCATACGAGAGTAATGCCGTCCTCCTTTCTGAGCCGGAGAGAGGTGAATATACATTCCTCTGATGCTTGACGGAGAGCTGTGTTTCGTCTATTCTAACACAGTTAATTAACATTTAAGGAGAAAGACATGTCCAAAGCACATAGAGGAAGCGGCATTAGAGATCAGTTCAACAACGGTAGAGGCGAATGCCCTGTTTGCAAGAGAACTGCAGTCAAGTGCCTTTATGAGAAGGAAATCGATGGCTCTAAGGTCAAGATTTGTAAAGAGTGCAACGCTAAGCTCTCAAAGTAAATCATGGCGTTCTTTTTTAATCGGGAAAAGCCTGAATTAAAGGAAGAGATGAGGATGCGCTTCTGTGCACCCTCTTTTTCTTTCTCTATGGGCGAAGTCCTCGATATCTGGAGTCTCGCCGAACTGAAGAAGAATACGGCGGCGATAAGGGGAAAAGTCGTCATTCTTCATCCCGGCCTTAATGTCATGCTCTCCCCGAGACACTGGATGAGGGAGTTCTCGTGCGCCTACTATCTCATAATCTGCGGCGACGGGGATGACAGATACATCAGAAAACTCAAGACGGAGGCGGACAAGGTTGTCTACGGCCTTGTCGCGAAGAGCCTGACGGGCGTCTCTCTCTGTCCGACAGCTGAAGATGCAAAGACGGTCGTCGAAGCGGTTCTGGACGGAAGCGGAAGGGCTGCTGTTACAGTAAACAGCACAGAAGGAGAAATATAATGCTTTCAATGACAGGTTACGGAACGGGGGAATACCGGACGCAGGATTTCATCATCGGCGTTGAAATCAAGTCATACAACAACCGTTATCTTGACATATCACATACGGTGAATCCTCTTCTCTCGTCGTTCGAGGAATATATCGACAGCGAGATAAAGAAGGTCTGCAGACGCGGCCATCTTGATGTTTCCGTCTATCTCAAGACGCTGAAAAGCCATGAAGCGCTCTCCGTCGACACAAACCTCCTTCTGGAATACAAGAAGGCTTTCGATACCATCTCGTACTACGTCGAGGGAAAGGAGCCGACCGTATTCAACTATGCCTCGATCGAGGGAATCATCAATACGGTCTCATCCTCCGACAGCTCGATATATAAAGAGGGCGTGGAGTGCGCGCTCAGTGATGCGCTGAAGATGCTGGGAGAAGCGAAGAGGAGAGAAGGAGAGGGCACGAAGAAGGACCTCGAGAAGCTCGGAAGGAAGTTCGAGGATTCTCTTTCAGTAATTCTTTCGAAGAGAAACGAAATGGAAGAGTACTTCAAAGAGGTGCTTCTGACGAAGTACGAGGAGCTTCTCGGAGAGAAGGGCAGGGATGATCCGAGATTCCTCAGCGAGGTTGCCGCTCTTCTCGTCAAGTATTCAATCAACGAGGAGTGCTCGAGGCTGAAGGTTCATCTCGAAAGGTATCATGAGCTTCTTTCGTCCGATGAGGCAGTGGGCAAGGAACTGGATTTCCTCTGCCAGGAGATGAACAGGGAAATCAACACGACGGCGTCAAAGAGCCAGATGGTCGAGATCAATCTCGCCGTCGTCTCGATGAAGGATGCCCTCGAGGACATCCGCGAACAGGTAAGGAACATAGAATGAGAATAGCAATATCGAGTAAATCCGGATGCGGCAATACAACGGTCTCCACGCTTCTGAGCAGGAAGCTGGGGTATCCCATCATCAACTTCACATTCCGCCAGATGGCCGAGGAGAGGGGCGTTGACTTCTGGACCTTCTGCCGCATGGCCGAGGACGACTATGACATCGACCGCGAGCTCGACCGCCGTCAGGTGGAGATGGCGATGAAGGAGAAGAACTGCATTCTTGCATCGCGCCTTGCTGTCTGGATGCTGAAGGATGCTGACCTGAAGGTCTATCTCACTGCATCGGCCGAAACGAGGGCGAAGAGAGTCCAGATGAGGGAAGGCGGAACATTCGAGGAGAGGATGCAGGAGACTGTGGGAAGGGACAGCAAGGATTCCAACCGCTATAAGGTGGTCTACGGTATCGATAACTCTCATCCCGAAGAGGTAAGCGACCTCATCATCGAGACAGATGAGAGGAATCCCGAACAGATTGTTCAGATTATTCTTGAGAAGATTGCCGGAATGAGGGTATAAATACAGTAACGGTTATCAATAAGCGGGACAGAATGAAAGAGACAAGAGACGAGGAAAGCATTGTAAGACGCAACACCAGACAGAAAGCCCTGGTGCTGGATGCTGTCAGAGAGCACCGTGACCATCCGACAGCGGACTCCATCTACCTCGATGTGAGGGAGAAGGACAATCGTGTCAGCAAGGGGACGGTCTACCGCAATCTCAAGGAGCTTTCGAGAACCGGGGAGGTGAATCATCTCTCCGTTCCGGGCGCTGACCGCTACGACAGGAGAACCGACCCTCATCCGCATGTCATCTGCACGCTCTGCGGCAGAGTCGAGGATGCCGTCGTCGACTATGACTTTTCTCTTGACGACAGGGTAAGCCGTTCCACCGGTTACCGTGTGGCGCTTCATCAGACGGTATTCGAGGGCATCTGCCCGGAGTGCCTGAAGAAAGGCTTGAAGTAAAACATCATTTTTTCTATTATAGAAAGGAATTCGTTTAAGGAGATATCACTTTGAGTATTCCACTTAACAAACTGATTGACAAAGAAACAAACGTATATGAGATGACATGTGTTGCCATCAAGGAAGCGAACATCTACGCTGCCACAGACAAGAGGAAGGAAATCGAGAAGAACGGCGACAAGGTCGTTTCCGTCGTCCTTACACGTGCCCTCAATGACGAGATTGCCTACGAAGGCGGAGAGAAGGACAATAAATAAGGATAAGGCTGTCGTCCTCTTCGGGCCTACGGCTGTCGGCAAGACCGCACTCACGGAATCTCTCTTCTCGAAGGGATTCGAGATAATCAATGCAGATTCCATCCAGGTCTACCGCGGTCTCAGCATCGCTTCGGCGAAACCCGATGAAGAACTGAGAAAAAAGATAAGGCATCATCTTGTAGACATAAGAGATCCCCGGGAGGAGTATACTTCCGGGGACTTCTGCATTGATGCCGATACGCTCATAAGGGAAATCAATTCGAGGGGAAACATTCCCCTTATAACAGGCGGTACTGCCTACTATTTCAAGATGCTCTGCTACGGGAGAAGCCTCTCTCCGAAATGTGACCCGGCTGTAAGGGAGAAAGTGAAGAGACTCCTTGAAGCAAACGGGCCGGACTGGATAAGGACGGAGCTTGAAAGAGTCGACTCCGTCTCCGCTTCAAAAATCCACAGGGAGGATATCTACCGCATTACACGTGCTCTCGAAGTTTATTACCAGACCGGGAGGCCTCTCTCGTCATTCCCGCTTTCCGATACTCTCCGCTCTGATGTCGATTTCATTCTGATCGGCCTGGAACGTGACAGAGCAGAGCTCATCGAGCGCATCAGGGAGCGTGTGGACATTATGTTTTCCACAGGTGCTGTCGAGGAGATGAAGATGCTGCTTTCGTCCGGCGCCGGAAAGGACTGGCCCAGCATGGAGGCCATAGGTTACCGCGAATGGTTCGACGCACTCGAAAGCGGCGAGTATTCGCTTGAAGGGGTGAAGGACGCCATCAAGCATAATTCGATAAAGTATGCAAAGCGCCAGATGACCTTCTTCCGCTCGTTCCCCGATGCGGTATGGTTCCATCCCGATGACACTGAATCAATCAGACGCTACCTCGTCTCCCGCGGCATAGGGAACGTAGAGAACGTCGAGTAGCACCGCATCTTTGAAGGCGGAGTCGCTGCAGAGCCACCATCCTCTCGTATTCCATTCGAAGACGAAGTTCTCGTCTATCGAGTAGACGAAGATCCTGGCGCTGTTTTCCCTTGCCGGATTATCTTCCTCATCCTCATCGTTGACGGCGTACGGCGTATAGTACTCGAGGTGTGCCGTGTAGCTTTCCTCTCCGTTCCCGTCGATGCCGTCGATTATGACGCCGTATATCACACAGTCGGCGTCTATGGCGCCTCTGCCGCCTTCTATCCAGTCGTTGACGTTTATGATGGTGTTCTTCCGGCTGTAGGCGAGAGTGGTGCGGGAGGAGACATAGAGTGACGTCACTTCCATGTACTGCGCCGCTTCTCCCTTGAAGCCTTCGTTGATGGATGCGGCATCAAGTTCGTTCTGCTTCTCTATCGTGTACTCGATTATTCCCTCGGGATCGAGGTCTTTCGTCTCGGGGGCCTTCAGCTCCTTATAGAGGTAGTTGCCGATGAAATAGGATACGACTGCGGCTATAAGCACAATCACTGCGGCGACTGCTCCCTTTTCCCTCACGAGCTTCTTTCTCTTCGATTTTCCGCCCTTACGGTTCTTCAGGGCCTGGAAGGCTTCTCCCTTTTCACTGCTTTCCCTGTCGAAGAGAGCGTCGGCGTCGCTCCGGGAAGGATAGTTCCACTCGAGGTTCTCCGTCTTATCGAGGAACCACCCGAGGGCGTACTGCGGCCCGTAGTTGAGACATATTCTTCTCTGGTCCTTCTCCTTCATCGTGAGGGCACTCATTATGAAGGAAGATGTTTCATCGCTGTATCCGTAGAGGGAGAGGTCGTAAGCGCGGAAGCCCGAGCCCCTGACATCGGCGCTTTCGTACGGGAAGCGTCCCGAGAGCGCGAAATAGAGAAGCTGCACCATCTCGAGTGCGAGCGTGAAGCTCTTCTCCCTGTCGGGGACGATGAGCGCCCTGACATCCCTGTCAGTCTCCTCCGGGGAGCGCGAGAGGGAGAGAATGGAGCCTGCATCGGGCGGCAGGAGGACTATCTCCTTCCCGTCCTTTATGAACATCCTGTAGAGAGGAAAGATTCCGGTCATGAGGTCGGGAAAGCTCTTTTCTGAAGTCTTCAGAGCGTATGCAATCTTCCTGACGAAGTCGAGAGCCCTGTCCCTGTGCACTGTCGTGAGTGTCGTTATGTCCTCATAGTCTGACGGCGGAAGGAGTATGTACTGTCCCTCCGTGTCCTTTGTGACACCGTACCAGGGAAAAGCCTCGATGGCGTCAGGGGTGACGAGAAGTCCGTCAGACCGTGTGTTCTGCATTATTGACGGCGGCATTTCGTAGCTGTCAGAACCGAACCGGAGCGCAGTGTATTCCCTCTCTCCAATCTTTATTCTCTTGAACTCGTTCATTCTTTTCTCTTCCAGAGCACACAGTGTGCAGTCGTCTCGTCCTTTCCGCTCATGGCATATATCCAGGGGCCGTTCACGATGCGGTTGATGCTGTCAACGGCACCGCGCGCACAGATGTGAACCCTGTTGCGGTGAGTGCAGTCGAGGATGTTCTCTCCGTCTTCAAGTGCCCTCTCGGCCCTTTCCCTCCATTCTTCACATTCCCCGATTGTAGAACAGACCGCGCTGAGATTTGTGGAGATTATGAAAAGAGTATCGGGAGATGTGTGAGAGAGAAGGAATGTGGAGAGCTCCCTGCTTTCCCTTGCCGTCCTTATGTCGGTATATATGATGCTGACGGGAACGGATGGGGAGAGCTTATGGATGAAGGGAAGCAGTATCTCCGCTCCCGCCTCCTCTTCAGCGTAGTATTCGGCTTTTCTTGCCCCGAGCGCTGCGATTCCTTCCTCATTGTTCTCCTCACCTTCGAAGAATGAGAATGAACTGTCGCTTTCAAGTCTTCCCGAGTGAAGAGGGGAGAGTATTACGACGTGAGATGGAGAACCGAAATGAGAGAAAGCACATCTCAGAAGAGGGGCGGAGAGAAAGAGCGCCTGATGGGGGACGATGAGTGCAGATGCCGCCTCTGCTTTCCCGATTGGAGATGTAAGGTTTTCAAGTTCCTCTCCCTTTCCGGGATAATAAATTCCTTCGTGGTATCTTGTCTTCATTTTTCTCCTCCGTCCGGGCCCAGAAGCTTCTGCACTCTCTTTTCGTCGAGTTCTACAGTGAGGTTCTTCTCCTGTGTCGGTATTATGAGTCCCGTCTTCGCTCCCTTTATTCTCCTGAGGTTCTTCACCTGCGTGTAGTAGAGATCGGCCCTGTTGTTCTTTCTCGCCTTCGAGAAGAAGACTGCAAGGTAGCCTCCGTCGAGCAGCACCTCGAGAGGCACCGTCTTTCCCTTCTGTGCCTTGATTATTATGTAGCCTCCTGCAAAGTCACGTGTATGCATCCACATATCGTTGCCCTTTGCACTCTCCCGCAGAATCTGGTCGTTCTCCTTCGCACTGCGCCCCACTATTATCTGCCACTCTCCGCTCTTTATGAAGAGGCCCGCCTTTCCCTCGATGAGCTTGCTCCCTTCCTTCTCGTTTCCGAGTGCCTTCTTCAGTTTGTCGACAGGAGTCGATTCCGAAAGGAGAGACGAGTACTTCGCCTCGATCTCCTTTCTCTCCTCCTCAATTCTGTCCTTCTCCTCAAGAGCGAGAGTGTAGGCTGTCTTTTCCTTGTGGTATTCGTCGTAGAGCCTCGTGAGATTGCCTCTGCCGTCAAGCTTCTCCGAAAGGGCGAGCTTCACGTCTCTTCCGTTCTCCCAGTCGGGAAGGGTTATTTCAGTCATTCCCTTTCTGTAGAGATAGAGAGACGAGGAGAGAAGATCGGCGTAGTGCTTCACTTCCTCGTAGTTCCTGTTCCTCTCGATCTTCTCGTCGTTCTTGCGCTTTCTTTCGTCGTTTGCTCTGATTTCTCGGTTCCTCTTTTCCACGAGGAGGGCAGTATATTCATCCCGCTTCTCTTCGTTTGAGAGCTCGGATTCCTCCCTGTCGACGGCTTCGTTGAATGTCGCGGTGGAATAAGGACGGACGGAGAAGTGTCTCTCACCCTCGCTTTCCCTTTCTTCGATGACGAGCTTCTCGCCCTTCATTTCGCCTCTGCGGGGGCGGCGGAACATGAGTTCGAGAATCGTGTTGTCTTCGTCAAGGGCGATTACGTTGGCACCGGGACCCGAGTAGAGGCGGAAGAGAAGCTTCATCTTCTCCGCAGGGGATTCGAGTGTGAGGATGAATGCCCTGTCGAAGGGGAGCTGACGGACTTCTGTTATCTTCTTGCCCCTGACGTGAGCCTTCAGATACTGCGTGAAGCGCTGCATCGTGGGGCTCTTCTTACGCATGATGCCTGTCATGGCGATGCGTGTGTGCGCTGTGGCGATTTCCGCGTGAAGATACCATGCCTTCCTTTCCCTGTGGAAGAGTGAGAGCGTGAATGAATGATAGCTGTGTTCCGTCACATCCTGGATGTAGCTCTCCTCGAGCGGCATTTCCGAAAGCAGAAGCTCGAGTTCACGCCAGTTAATCGCCATAGTTGCCGTCCTTTATTGCCATGTCGAGTTCGGAGAGAAGATAAAACGATCCCGCCGCGACGATGACGGATGAGAGAGGTGTCTCTTCGAGAGCCGTTCTCATTACATCATCATGGGCCGGAATAAGCATAATCTCCTTTTCGGGAAACATCATGTGAATATCTTCGTATATTTTCTCCGGATCCGATTTCTTCCATTTCCCCGTGGATGTCACGATCACCCTTTCAAAGAGGGGTACTATCTCTCCCGCCATCGTCCTGTGGTCCTTGTCGTGGGCACACGAGAAGATGAGCGTGCTCTTCGGGAGAGTCTCGTTTTCAAGGGATTTAGTCAGCAATCTTATTGATTCGGGAGTATGTGCGCCGTCGAGTATCATCCGGTGTCCTTTTACGGTTCTCGTTTCGTGTCGTCCCGGAAGGCGGAAAGAAGGAGTTGTGAAGTCGAAGCTTTTCCCTTCGGTGTCAAAACCGAGAGACGAGAGTATATAGAGAGCGTAGACGGTGTCGAGGGTACGGATATCATCTTCTGGAAAGTCCGTCTTCACGCTGCAGCCCAGGTAAGTGAACGTACCGTTCCTGATTTCAAGCCCGGGCATCGTGAATATGCGTAAGGGGGATGAAAGGCTTTCGGCCTTCCGCCTGAATACGTCGATTACCTCTTCTTTCTGATTGAGAACGAATACGCTTTTTCCTCTTTTGATTATGCCGGCTTTTTCAGCTGCGATCTTCTCCAGAGTATCTCCGAGTATCTGCGTGTGTTCGAGTTCTATCTTCGTTATCACCGAGGCCTCGGGAAGAAGCGTGTTCGTGGCGTCGAGCCTTCCTCCCATTCCCGTTTCTATCACGGCCCACTCGCATCCTGTTCTCACGAAGAGCAGATAGCTGTATGCAGTGTAAAGCTCGAATGTCGTCGGAAGAGGTGCTCCGAGACGCTCCGGAAGCGTGAAACCGGATATGAGGGCTTTCAGTTCATCGAGCGCTGAAAGATATTCCCCGTCAGAGAAGAAGGATGAAGAGAGTGTGAAACGCTCTCTTACGTCATAGACATGAGGCGAGAGGAAGAGACCCGTCCGGTGTCCCGTTGACGAGAGGAGAAAGGAGAGCGCCGTCGCCGTCGTCCCCTTGCCCTTGCTTCCGGCTACATGGATGGTTCTGAGCTTTCTTTCCGGGTTCCCGATTCTCTCCAGTAGCAGCGTCATCCTCTCGAGCCTGTTCTCTCTCAGAGACGACGAGAGGGAAGGCATGTATGAGGAGAAAAAGTCATCTAATTGCATATTTACTGCACGCATGGGGTAGATTGTAGTTAATTGTGCCCAAAAATGGTATGGTATGAATTACCTAGTGGTTGACAATTAGCTACTATAGTGCTGAAAATATGGCGTTTATTTTACAGACTTGATGATTTTGTCAGAATAAACAGGAGTAGATTATGGCATTTAAAGACAGATACTGGAAGACCAATGTTGACACTCTGTGGGCGTACAGGGGAAAGGGGTTCGACGGTGAGTATCCGACGCTGAGGGAGACCTTCGAGATTACAGCCTCACGCTTTCCGAAGAACGAATGCTTCAAGACGATAGTTCCTCAGAAGGTTTCATATACTTATGAGGAGACACTGGCGAAGATAAGAAAGCTCGCCTTTTTCCTCATCTGTGACGGCGTGAAGAAGGGCGACCATATCTGCGTCAGCGGGAAGAACAGCTCAGAGTGGGCCATAACATACCTTGCAATTTCTTTTGCGGGAGCCGTAATCGTGCCTCTTGACTATGCTCTTCATCCCGAGGACATGACGAAGATACTCCGTTTCGGTGATGTCGATACGATTTTCATGGATGACGAGAAGATTGACGAAGTCGATCCTGACAACACCTTCATAAAGAAGCGCTATTCTCTCGAGAGCGGGAAGAACCATCCCTTCGTATATGACCTCGAAGGCGAGGAGTGCGAGCTCCCGTCTTCTTCGTGTGATGACATTGCCGCAATGCTCTTCACCTCCGGTACGACGGGAACGCCCAAGGGCGTAATGCTCACGCACGCAAACCTGATGGCGTCGACCTTGGAAGCTCAGCGCATGATTGATGTCTTCCCGACAGACGTCTTCTACGCCATCCTACCGATTCACCATGCATACACGATGAGCGCAGTATTCCTCGAGACAATCTCCTCGGGTGCATGCTGCATATTCGGCAAGAAACTCATTACTCCCATAATGCTTAGGGAGCTCAAGGAAGGCGGTGTCACGATGTTCCTCGCAGTTCCGATGCTCTTCAACAAGCTCCTCGCCGGTATTATGAGCGGCGTCGAGAAGCAGGGAAAGGCAAAGGCTGCACTCGTTCATTTCCTCATGGGCTTCTCCGGCTTCATGAAGAAGGTCTTCCACGTCAACCTCGGCAAGAAGATATTCTCGAAGATGCTTCTCGAGAAGGTCTCACTCGACAAGATGAGGATATGCATCTGCGGAGGCGGACCGCTTCCGGCATCCACATTCAGACAGTTCAACCAGCTCGGTCTCGATTTCGTCCAGGGTTACGGACTCACCGAAACCAGCCCTATAATCAACCTGAATCCCGTTGAGGTATATAACGAGGATTCCGTCGGTATTCCTCTTCCTCATGTCGAGGAGAAGATAGTTGACCCCGATGAGGACGGCAACGGAATAATCTACGTGAAGGGACCTTCTGTCATGAAGGGCTACTACAAGAACGAGGATGCGACGGCGGATGTACTCGACAGCGACGGCTGGCTCAACACGGGAGATGTGGGCCACATCGGTGAGAACGGCTTCCTGTTCCTGACGGGAAGGGCGAAGTCCATCATCGTCACCGAAGGCGGCAAGAACGTCTTCCCCGAGGAGATAGAGGACAAGTTCCAGCTTTACGATGAAATCGAGCAGTGCTGCATCATTCCGTACATCATCAACAAGGAGATGAAGAGCGAGGGAATAAGAATCGTGATCCATCCTTCGATGAAGTACATGAAGGACCACACGATGGACGAATGCGCGAAGCACATGGAGGAAATCGTGGAAGATGTCAACAGAGATCTCCAGTCATACAAGAAGATCACGATGACCACGGTCGTCGACGAGCCTCTCCCGATGACGAGCACGAAGAAGATCAAGCGCTTCGAAGTAATCAGACTCTACAAGGACAGATGACAGGCGTCTGAAAGAAAGAACCCGGCATGCTCAGAAGCTCCGGGTTCTTATTTTCACCGGTGAAACATCAAAAAAAGAAAGGACGCCGAAACGTCCCCTCCCTGTTCCCACTCGTAGGCGAGGAACCAGCCCTAAAGAGTAATACTACGCCTCTATGAAAGTGTAAAAACGGGAAATTTGCAAGTACATTTTCCCTTTTTCTGTCAAAATCGGACATATTGTTTAACATTTGTAAAAAAAGCATATGAAGAGCAATTTTTCTTAACAAAAACGACTCCTGTTTGGACTTTGGTGATTTCTCTCCCCCCATTTTGAGGGGGATAGTAAGCTCACACTATTACCCCTGGCAGTGAAAATGACTAATGCGTGCGCGCATATAACTAATTCACTTTTTTTACATAAATTGGAAAAATGTAGAAAACAGGAGTAAACAAAATGAGAACCAAAGACAATCTCACACCATGGAACCGTTTTGATCCATACAGGGGAAAATACTTCAACGGAGAGTGGCCGACACTCAAGGAGCTCTTCGTCCTCAATACCGAACTTTACCCGGAAAGAAACTGCTGGGTTGAATTTGCACCGAAATATCTGTGCCTTACATACAGAGAGGCTGCCGACAGGGTCAAGAAGGTCTCTTCCTGGCTCTTATCCCTCGGACTCGAGAAGGGCGACAAGGTCATCGTCAGCGGCAAGAACAGCGTCGCTTGGGCTGTCGTCTACATGGCAGTGCTCTATATGGGCGGAACGATTGTACCTCTCGACAACTCACTTCATGACGAGGACTTCATCAAGCTCGCCTCATTCTCCGATTCAGTCGTCCTCATTGCAGACAAGGACAGGATGAAGAGAGTTGCTTCACAGCTTCCGATGAAGGGCTATGCATGTCTGGAAGAGGGAAGCGAGTGGCAGGATGTCATGTCAATCGAATGCGAGGAGAGGGAAGGCTACAATCCGACAGAGGAGGACACGGCCGCAATTCTCTTTACTTCGGGTACTACAGGTACCCCCAAGGGAGTCATGCTCACACATAAGAACCTCTGTTCCGACATCTACATTGCACAGAGCTGCATGAACATCTATCCTACCGATGTCTTCTATGCGATTCTTCCGATTCACCATGCATACACCATGCTTGCAGTCTTCCTCGAAGCCTTCGGAGTAGGTGCTTCCGTAGTATTCGGCAAGAAGCTTGTCGTATCACAGATGCTGAAGGAACTCAAGGAAGGAAAGGTCACGATGTTCCTCGGTGTTCCGATGCTTTTCAACAAGCTCTATGCGGGAATCATCAACGGCGTCAAGAAGAAGGGCCCCGTTGTATACGGTCTCATCAGGGCGATGATGGGAGTATCGGGATTCCTGAAGTCGGCATTCAACTTCCAGGGCGGAAAGAAGATGTTCTCCTTCCTTCTCAAGAAGGTCTCCCTCGACACCAACAGAATATGCATCTGCGGAGGCGGCCCGCTTCCGTCATCGACATTCAAGGGCTTCAACCAGCTCGGTATCAACTTCGTGCAGGGATACGGACTGACGGAGACCAGCCCGATTACCCACCTCAATCCGATTTATGCATTCAAGGTCGAGAGTGTCGGTAAAGCAATTGCAATGACGGAGTGCAAAATTGTGGATCCCGACAGCGAGGGCAACGGCATCATCTACATCCGCGGTCCTCAGGTCATGAAGGGCTACTACAAGAACCAGGAGGCAACCGACGAGATTCTCTCTCCGGACGGCTGGCTCAACACGGGAGATGTGGGGCATATCGACAGCGAGAACTATCTCTATCTCACGGGAAGAGCAAAGTCCATCATCGTCACCGACGGCGGCAAGAACGTCTTCCCCGAGGAAATCGAGGACAAGTTCCAGCTCTACGATGAAATCGACCAGATCTGCATAATCGGCTACATCACCGACAAGGCTCTCAAGGCCGAGGGAATCAGGGCAGTGGTCTATCCTTCAAAGGCTCTCAGGGACACCGGCGACAAGAAGAAGATTGAAGATACAATCACAGGTATCATAACCGAAGTGAACAAGGAACTTCAGTCCTACAAGAAGATCACGATGGTGACTGTCACCGACGAACCCCTGGAGATGACTTCGACAAAGAAGATCAAGAGATTCGCCGTTGCCGCAAAGTACAAGCTCGACTGATTTGAGCTTGAAAGAAGAGAGGCTCTCCACTAGAATATGGCTATGGAATTAAAGAGTTATCAGAGAGCCTTTCTCCGCTCTCATGCACAGCAGCTTGATGCTGTCGTCTATGTCGGTAAGGAAGGATATACGAAGGCTGTGGCCGATGCCCTGGATAGTGCGCTCACATGCCACGAGCTTGTGAAGGTGCGCTTCTCCAACAACAAGGATCAGGTGAAGGAGATTTCATCCCAGCTTGAAGAAGCTACGAAAAGCACAATCGTCGCAACGACAGGCTTCACGACTGTATTCTTCAGACAGGACAGCAAGAGCGAAGACCGCATCTACCGCATATAAGCGGAAAGAGAAGAAAGAGAAGGGTGTCAGAGACGGCATCCTTCTTTTTTCGTCAGTCCTTCAGGCAGCCGATGGGAATGACCAGAACTCCGTCGGGACGTCTGTATCCTGTTTTCGTAG